>JBAWHH010000520.1:0-19962 GCA_049593715.1 Rhodocyclaceae bacterium | reverse complement strand
GAGCTTGGCCGTGAAGTCGGCGAGGCTGGAGGCGCCGGTTGCTCCTTCGCCCGCCAGCGTTTGCACGGCGTCGGGGCTGCGGTCATACACCACGCAGCCGTGGCCGCCGCGCATCAAGCGCCGCACCATGTTGGCCCCCATGCGGCCCAGGCCGATCATTCCGAGTTGCATCGTCGCCAGTCCTCCTCGATTTGGCGGAACACGGCGTACCGCACGCGCCGCCCTGCAGCGACTGACAGCCAGCCGGACTGTTGCGTTCAAAGGCTGCTTTGCCGCCGATGCTCCGGTGCAACCATAACAGATCGCCAGCCGCGGGCTGGCGAACGGTTCCATATGGAGATTCGACGGATTCGCTGTACGGCTGCCCCTCTGACGCCCGATCATCTGGCATTTTGCACCGCACACGGCGAGGCAGGGGCCCATGATAAAATCGGGCACTTTTCCGCCCCCCGAGCCGCCGCCATGTTTTCCAGACAGAACACTCTTGCCAAGGCCGATCCCGAACTGTGGCAGGCCATCCAGGGCGAAAACCGCCGCCAGGAAGACCACATCGAACTGATCGCATCCGAAAACTACGTCAGCCCGGCGGTGCTGGAGGCCCAGGGTTCGCAACTCACCAACAAGTATGCAGAAGGGTATCCCGGCAAGCGCTACTACGGCGGTTGTGAGTACGTGGATGTGGCGGAGCAGTTGGCCCTCGATCGGGTGAAGAAGCTGTTTGGCGCGGAAGCGGCCAACGTTCAGCCTCACTCCGGCGCGCAGGCGAACGAAGCCGTATTCATGGCGTTCCTCAAGCCCGGCGACACCATCATGGGCATGAGCCTGGCGGAAGGTGGGCATTTGACCCACGGCATGGCGCTCAACATGAGTGGCAAGTGGTTCAACGTCGTGCCCTACGGCCTGGATGCCCATGAGGCGATCGACTACGACGCCATGGAACGGTTGGCCCACGAACACAAGCCTAAGCTCATCATTGCCGGGGCTTCCGCTTATTCCCTGCGTATCGACTTCGAGCGCTTCGCCAAGGTAGCAAAAGCGGTGGGGGCCATCTTTATGGTGGATATGGCCCACTACGCCGGTCTGGTCGCCGCCGGGTTCTATCCCAATCCGGTGCCCCACGCCGACGTGGTGACCTCCACGACGCACAAGACGCTGCGCGGGCCGCGCGGCGGCATCATCCTGATGAAGGCGGCGCACGAGAAGGCGATCAATTCGGCGATCTTCCCGGGTCTGCAGGGTGGGCCGCTGATGCACGTGATCGCCGCCAAAGCCGTGGCGTTCAAGGAGGCGCTGCGCCCCGATTTCCGCAACTACCAGGAGCAGGTGATCGCCAACGCGCGGGTGATGGCGCGGGTGCTGGGGGACAACGGGCTGCGCATCGTCTCCGGCCGTACCGAGAGCCACGTGTTTCTGGTGGATCTGCAGGGCAAGAACATCACCGGCAAAGATGCGGAAGCAGTGCTGGGCCGTGCCCACATCACGGTCAACAAGAATGCCGTGCCGAAAGATCCGCAGAAGCCGTTCGTGACCTCGGGCATCCGTATCGGTACGCCGGCGATTACCACCCGGGGCTTCACCGAGATCGAGGCGGAGAAGGTCGCCCACCTCATCGTTCGCGTGCTGGACGCGCCGAACGACGAGGCGAGCATCAGCGAAGTGCGTGAGCGGGCGGCGGAATTGTGCCGCCGCTTCCCGGTTTACGGCTGATTCGGGGGCACGGAAGCGGGGCCGGATCTCATTGCTTTATAGGTGATTTGGCCGCCGCGGATGAAATGCCCTTACTGCAGTGAAGCGAATACCCAGGTCGTAGATACCCGGGAGAACGAAGAAGGCGACACGGTGCGCCGTCGTCGCCGTTGTCTTGCCTGCGACAAGCGCTTTACCACCTACGAGAGGGTGGAACTGAAGATGCCGCAGATTGTGAAGAAGAACGGCAGCCGCGCAGATTACGACCGCGAAAAACTGGAGGCCAGCATGATGCTGGCGCTGCGCAAGCGCCCAGTGACGACGGCGAGCGTGGAGGCGGCCCTCGGCCGGATCGAGGACAAGTTGCTCTCAATCGGCGAACGTGAGGTGCCGACGGAAAAGATTGGCGAACTGGTGATGCGCGAACTCAAGCGCATCGACAAAATCGCCTACATCCGTTTCGCTTCCGTTTACCGGAATTTTGCAGACGTGGACGAGTTCTCCGATGCGATCCGCGAAGTCAAGAAACCGCGGGTGCCCCGGGCAAGTTGAGCAGCGGTCCGCCGCCGGCTTGATCTGTTCCGCGTCGTTGCCCCCAACAAGGATCAGACAGGCCCATGACTTTCTCTACGACCGATCACGAATTCATGGCCCGCGCCCTGCAATTGGGGGCGCAAGGGCTGAACACCACAACCCCGAATCCCCGCGTCGGCTGCGTCATCGTCCGCGACGGAGCCATTGTCGGCGAGGGTTGGCACGAGCGGGCGGGCGAAGACCACGCCGAGGCAATGGCCCTTGCGGCAGCCGGCCCCGCGGCGAAAGGCGCCACGGTTTATGTGTCGCTGGAACCCTGCAATCACCATGGCCGTACGCCCCCCTGCGCCGAAGCGCTCGTCGCCGCGGGAGTAGCGCGCGTGGTGGCGGCGACGCAGGATCCCAATCCCCAGGTTGCGGGGCAGGGCCTGGCGCGGCTCACCGAGGCAGGCATCGAGGTGGCGTCGGGTCTGCTGGCGGCCCAGGCGCGGGAGTTGAATGTCGGGTTCTTTTCGCGCATGGAGCGCGGCCGGCCCTGGCTGCGGCTGAAGACGGCGGCCAGCCTGGACGGCAAGACCGCCCTGCGCAATGGGCTCAGCCAATGGATCACGTCGGCCGAGGCCCGCGCCGATGCCCACGCTTGGCGAGCACGTTCCTGCGCCATCCTCACCGGCATCGGCACGGTGCGGGAGGACAATCCGCGGCTGACGGTGCGCGACGTCGCCGAGCCGCACACCATCAGCCGGCAGCCGTTGCGGGTGGTGGTGGATAGCCGCCTGGAGACGCCCCTCAACGCCAATGTTTTGGACGAGGGTAACGTGCTCATCGTCGGTGCCGTCGAGATCCCGGTGCGGGCCGATGCCCTGCGTCAGCGCGGCGCCGAAGTCCACATCCTGCCCAACGCCCGCGGCAAGGTGGATCTCCCGGCATTGCTGAAAGAACTTGGCCACCGCGGCATCAACGAAGTGATGGCCGAGACGGGTTTCAAGCTCAACGGCGCGCTGGTGCGCGAGCGATGCGTCGACGAACTGCTGATCTACATCGCACCCGCACTGATTGGCGATGCCGCTCGCGGCATGTTCGACCTGCCTGAGCTTTCCGAGCTGGAAGACAAGCGCGCCCTCATCTGGCAGGACTTGCGCCGGGTGGGGCAGGATCTGCGCATCGTTGCCCGCTTCGCCTCCGCCGGCCCGGCGAAGCGCGCGTAGCGGCCGTCAGGCCGGGGAGGCTGCCGGCGCGGGCGCGTGCCCGCAGACCGCGCAGGCCGGATCCCGGGCAAAGGCAATCTCGCGCCACTGCATGGTAAGGGCGTCCACAAGCAGCAGGCGACCCTGAAGGCGGGTGCCGCAGTCCATCAGCAGCTTCAGCGCTTCGGCCGCCTGGATCGAGCCGATCATGCCGGTGAGCGGTGCGAACACGCCCATGACGGCGCACCGGACTTCCTCGAAATCCTGTCCTTCGGGAAAGAGGCAGTGGTAGCAGGGGTTGGTTTCAGTGCGCAGGTCGAACACGGAGACCTGTCCGTCGAATTTGAGCGCCGCGCCCGACACCAAGGGCTTGCGATGCCGAACGCAGGCCCGATTCACCGCATGGCGCGTGGTGAAGTTGTCCGAACAGTCCAGCACCACGTCGGCGATGGCAACCTGTTCGTCGAGCTTTTCGCCTTCCATGCGCTGTTCCAGCGCGACGACGTGACACTCCGGATTCATCAACGCCAGCGTGTCGCGGCCCGAGGCCGCTTTCGGCCGGCCGATGGCCGGCGTCGTGTGGAGGATCTGGCGTTGAAGGTTGGTGAGATCGACGCTGTCCGCATCGCAGAGCGCAATCGTGCCCACGCCGGCCGCGGCCAAATACAGGGCCGAGGGGGATCCCAGCCCGCCCGCCCCGATGACCAGGGCCCGGGCGGCAAGAAGGCGCTCCTGGCCTTCAATGCCGATCTCCGGCAGAAGAATGTGGCGGCTGTAGCGGAGTAGCTGGTCGTCGTTCATGGAGTCGCGGGATGCGGCCCCTTGTCGCTACGCGCCGCCGTCACCGTCTTACTTGTACTCGCGCAACTCCGGCGGCGTTTCGTCGTGATCGCCGTGGAGATGGTGCTGCCAGGCCTGCACATACACCTCGTTTGAGTTCTTGATCAGCCGCTCGGGCGAGCGCAGGTTCGACAACTGCGTCTCTTCGCAGTAGTGAGCGATCGCACGCAGGATCTTGGTGTAAAGCGTGTTGTCGAGGTGAAACCCCTGATCCTCCAGAGCGGTTTCGAGACCCTGGAACGTGTAGTCCGTCACCTCGTACCGAACTTCCAGAGTGTGCGGCCGGACGCTGTGCGCAACCTCCAGCCCCTCCAGGCCCGAAAGCAGGTCGAAGGCTTTTTCCGACTGCCCCGGCGGAAATTTCGCAAAACGCAGTTCGCGGTGCTTGCCGGTACCTATTTGCCGGGCGGCGGCCGTAGCGCCGAGGTGGTGCGCATGCGCGTCGTCAGCGGTGTGTTCTCGCTTGTTCATGGTTTTGTCGTTTTCCGTCTGCGGAAACGCGGCTACCGGTTCTGGATGATCTGCAGTCCCTTCAGAAGATTGACCGCCTGGGCCAACTGGTAGTCGTTCTTTCCACCCAGTTCCACCGGTGCTTTTGCGTCGTCTTCGGCATCTTCCTTGTCCTTTTCCTTGGACTTCGCTTTACCCGGAGAGTCCTTCTTCGACGGCGCTTTGCTTTCGGGTTTGGGCTCCGGCTTCACTTCTGGCTTGGTTTCGGTCGCGGCATCACGATCGTTGCTCAGATGATGCTCCAGATCGGCTTCACGCAGGCGTTGGCGGTTGATATCCCCGTTGGGGGTTTCCTCGACTTGGATGTCGGGAACGATTCCCTTGGCCTGGATGGAGCGTCCGTTGGGCGTGTAATAGCGTGCCGTGGTGAGCTTGATGGCCGTATTGTTGGTCAGCGGCAGGATGGTTTGAACCGAGCCCTTGCCGAACGTGGCGGTGCCGACGATTACCGCGCGCTTTTGGTCCTGGAGGGCCCCGGCGACGATTTCCGACGCAGAGGCTGAACCACCGTTGACGAGGGTCACCATTGGCACAGTCTTGATCGGCGGCGGCAGGTTCTTGAGGACATCCTCGCGCGTCCCGCGCAGGTAATCATCCGGGACGGCGTAGTACTTGCGCTTCGCGTCCTCGGTACGCCCGTCGGTGGAAACAACGAGCGTTTTCGCCGGCAGGAACGCAGCAGAGACGCCGATGGCCCCATTGAGCAGGCCCCCCGGATCATTGCGCAGGTCGAGGACGAGCCCTTTCAGCGTGCCCTGCTTGTAGAGATCGTTGAGGTGTTTCACCAGCGCCTGAGTGGTGTTTTCCTGGAATTGCGTGACGCGCACGTAGCCGAAGCCCGGCTCGATCAGCTTCGACTTGACGCTCTGGACCTTGATCACTTCCCGTGTCAGCGTGACGACGATGGGCTTGGGTTCGCCCTTGCGCACGATGGTGAGCACGATCGTGGTCTTGGGTTTGCCGCGCATGCGCTTGACGGCATCGTTGAGCGTCATGCCCTTGACGCTCGTATCGTCGAGCTTGACGATCAGGTCCCCGGCTTTGACGCCCGCACGGTAGGCGGGCGTATCCTCGATGGGCGAGACGACCTTGACCAGGCCGTCTTCCATGCCAACTTCGATTCCAAGGCCGCCGAATTCCCCTTGGGTCCCCACCTGGAGATCCTTGAACGCATCCTGGTCCAGGTACGCAGAGTGGGGGTCCAGGCCTGACAGCATGCCGCTGACCGCGCTGTTGATCAGTTTCTTGTCTTCGACCGGCTCGACGTAACCGTTCTTGATGGCGCTGTAGACGTCCGCCAAGGTGCGCAATTCCTCCACCGGCAGCGGCGATGCCGCCTCCTTGAGGGCGATGGCAGAGAAATTCAGGCTGATGAGAACCCCGGCGACTACGCCCACACCCACCAGACTGGCTTGCTTAATTCGCACCCGCATGCGCTGCTCCAGAAGAACTGAGGATTTCGGATCGAGCCGGTTAGGGGATTCGTTGCGGGAAAGGGCTCGACCCTGAAAGCACAATCCTGCCAGCGTGTTACCCAACGTGCCGGGTAGGAGAGCTGTACCCCTATACGCCCTGAAAAGTATAAACCGGATTGCCCATCGTGGCCGTTGCCGCGACAAGCCAGAAAGCCATTTACGTCTGCAATCGTGGCGATTTGAACACGCTTTTGACGATGCAGTTGGCGAAGGATTCAGCGCCAGCCTGACGGACCATCGCTGGGCTTGCTTCCTCCATCGACACGCGCGGCCCGTCCGCGCGTGTCGAATAAGGGCGAAGTGGCGCTGTCAGGCGGCGGATTTGCCCTGGTTGGCGACCGCCTGCATGGCGGTACGGATCGCTTCCTCGTCGCCCAGGTAGTAGTGCTTCAAAGGCTTCAGATCGTCGTCCAGTTCATAGACCAGAGGCTGGCCCGTCGGGATGTTCAGTTCGACGATGTCCGCGTCGGAGATGTTGTCCAGGTACTTGACCAGCGCCCGCAGGCTGTTGCCGTGGGCCGCGATCACCACGCTCTTGCCAGCGCGCACGGTGGGGGCGATGGTGTCGTGCCAGTAGGGCAGGAAACGGGCGACCGTGTCCTTCAGGCATTCGGTCCGCGGCAACTCGCTGGGCGACAAATCGGCATAGCGGGGATCCCCGGCGCCGGTGCGCGGATCGCCCACGTCCAGGGCGGGAGGCGGGACGTCGTAGGAACGCCGCCACACCTTCACCTGCGAATCGCCATACTTTTCGGCGGTTTCCGCTTTGTTGAGGCCTTGCAGTCCGCCGTAGTGGCGCTCATTCAGACGCCAACTGTGATGCACTGGAATCCACATGCGGTCCAGCTCCTCCAGTGTGATCCACAGGGTGCGGATGGCGCGCCGCAGCACGGAAGTGAAGGCGACGTCGAAAGCGAAGCCGTTCTCCTTGAGAAGGCGCCCGGCGCTGAGTGCTTCGGCGCGGCCTTTTTCGCTCAGGTCGACATCGGTCCAGCCGGTGAAGCGGTTTTCCTTGTTCCAGGCGGATTCGCCGTGGCGCAGCAGCACGATCTTATGCATCGGATTAAACCCTCCAAGTGGAATAAACGACAATGTTACCGCCCCGCGACCTGATCGGGAGGAAGTCGATTGCGGGACCACGTACGCCAATCTGGATTACTTTATAATATTCGGATACTGCATTGCCGACGGGCACTTTTCTTGGATAACGCCATCCTCGACCTGATAGACAAGCGCGAGCACATCGAGACGGCCGCGCGCGCGCTCAAGGCAATTTCGCATCCGTTGCGCTTGAAGATTCTGTGCGTCATCGGCGACCAGGAAGCCTGCGTGCAGGAAATCGTGGAAGCCGTGGGCACGTCCCAGAGCAACATCTCGCAGCACTTGGCCATCCTGCGTGACAAGGGCGTGCTGCTCACGCGCAAGGACGCCAATCGTGTCTATTATCGCGTCGGCGATCAGCGCACGCTGCAGTTGATCGTCCTCATGCGCGAAGTTTTCTGCGGCGTTGCGCCGCGTTGAAAGAGGTTTATTTTGAACGGAACCGTAGTCGATTTTCTGCAACAGAACATGATGTGGGCCGGCCTCGCGGTGATTTCCGGAGGCATGCTGCTGTGGACTTCGGTCCGCGGCGGGGGAGCCGACCGCCTCTCGCCGGTCCAGGCGACGCTGCTGATCAACCGCGAGGACGCGCTGGTGGTTGACGTGCGCGAGGCCAACGAATTCGCCGCCGGTCACTTGCCCAATGCACGCCATATTCCTCTTGGTGCAGTCGAAAAGCGTGCGGCCGAACTGGAGAAACATAAGGCCAAACCAGTAATCGTGGTGTGCCACTCTGGCAACCGCTCCGGATCAGCGTGCAGCACCTTGCGCAAGAGCGGCTTCGAGAAAGTCTTCAACCTCGCCGGCGGCATGGTGGCCTGGGAGCAGGCCGGCTTGCCTGTCACCAAGCGTTAGTCGCTAAGGCATTTCGTCGCGAACCATGTCCGCCGTCCGCATGTATTGCACCGCGGTATGCCCGTACTGTGTTCGGGCCGAGCAACTTCTGCGCAGCAGAGGCGTGGCGCAGATTGAAAAGATTCGCGTCGACCTGGATCCCGACCGCCGCGTCGAAATGGTGCAGAATACCGGCCGGCGCACGGTGCCGCAGATTTTCATCGGCGACCGCCACGTCGGCGGTTTTGACGAACTGGCTGCCCTGGACCACGAAGGTACGCTGGTCCCGTTGCTCCAGTCCGTGTAACGTCACCTCACTGCCTCGGAATTCGGTTTGCGCCCGCGACGCTTGCTGCGCGCTGCCCCGACAAACCCGCAATGGAACCTTTTCCTCATGACCACTGAACAGCAACAGCCCTCCTTTTCCATCGAAAAGATTTACGTCAAGGATCTTTCGGTGGAAATTCCCAACGCCCCGCAGATTTTCCTCGACCGCAACCAGCCGGAAATCGGGGTCCAGTTGCACTCCGAAGGCAACCTGCTGTCAGACGACATCTACCATGTGATCCTTACGGTCACCGTCACGGCCAAGATCGAGGACAAGACCATGTTCCTCGTCGAGGTGGGCCAGGCCGGCATCTTCCAGATCAAGAATGTTCCCACGCAGGACGTCGACCCCATCCTCTCCGTGGCCTGCCCGAACATCCTGTTCCCGTACGCCCGCGAGACGGTTTCGGACGCCATCACTCGTGCCGGTTTCATGCCGGTGGTGCTCTCGCCAGTGAATTTCGAAGCCATTTACCAGCAGCGCCTCGAGGAGCAGCAACGTCCCCACGAAGTGCCGATCCAGTAAATCCGATGGCGCGCCCGGCCCTTCGTCGTATGGCCGTCGCGGTGGCGATGCTGCTTGGGTCGTCAGCGGCATGGTCGCTGGATTTCCGCTCTGTCGGCGAAGCGGCCGTGCTCTACGATGCCCCCTCCAAGCACGCCAAGCCCCTGTTCGTGATCGCTCGCTACACGCCGGTGGAAGTCGTAGTGGCGATGGAAGGCTGGACCAAAGTGCGGGACAGCAACGGGGACATCGCCTGGATAGAAAAGCACTCCCTTACTGAAAAACGCACTCTCATCGTCAACGCGTCGCGGGCGGAGGTGCGCGCGAAACCCGACGATGGCGCTCCGGTCGTGTTCCAGTGCGAAAAGGATGTCGCGCTGGATCTGCTGGAAGCCGCCCCGGCCGGGTGGGCTAAAGTCCGCCACCGTGACGGTACGTCCGGCTATGTGCGGGTGTCGAAAGTGTGGGGACTGTAGGTCGGAATATGCGTGTAGCCGTGCTGGGTGCAGGGGCTTGGGGCACGGCGTTGGCCCTGGCGTTTTGTGGTGGCCACGAAGTTTCGCTCTGGGAGTGGGAGGTAGATCAAGCCCGGGAGCTTCTGCGCTCACGGGAGAATCGCCGCTTCCTGCCGGGCTATCCTCTGCCCGACAAGCTCGACGTTCACAGCGACATCGCGGCGGCCGCGGGCCCCGCCGATCTGCTGATCATCGCCACACCGGTCGTCGGTTTGCGGCCCACGTTAAAGCTGCTGCGGGTATGTTCCTGCGGTACCCCCATCTTGTTTGCCTGCAAAGGCCTGGAATCTTCCACCGGCTTGCTGCCCCATAGTGTCGTGGAAGAGGTACTGGGTGCTGCCCAGCTTTGCGCCGCCTTGTCCGGGCCGAGTTTTGCCGATGAGGTCGCGAAAGGGTTGCCGACCGCCGTCACCGTCGCGTCGACTGATCTGGATTTCGCCCGGCGCACCGTCGCCGCCTTGAACAGCCCGCGCCTGCGGCTCTACGCCAACGACGACATCGTCGGTGTCGAAGTCGGCGGTGCGGTCAAGAACGTGCTGGCCATCGCTGCCGGCATTGCCGACGGCATGGGCTTCGGCCTCAATGCCCGGGCAGCACTGCTTACCCGGGGTCTGGCGGAAATCGCCCGCCTGGGACTGGCTCTCGGTGGCAAGCACCAAACTTTCATGGGGCTGGCGGGGATGGGGGATCTAATTCTCACCTGTACCGGCGATCTGTCGCGCAATCGCCAAGTCGGTCTGGCCCTGGCTGCCGGCAAGTCCTTGCAAACCATCCTCGCCGAACTGGGGCACATCGCCGAAGGGGTGAACACCGCTCGGGAAGTGGCGCGGCGGGCGACGGACCTGGATATCGACATGCCCATCACCCAAGCAGTAAAAGGCATCCTATTCGATGACGTTCCAGCCAAGCAGGCTGTAGAACAGCTTCTCGCCCGCGATCCGAAAGTCGAATAGCGGGCTGTCTCCGGCTCACTCCCCGCCAGCAAATCCGCACTGCCGCCACGCTTCGTAGAGCACCACGGCGACGGCGTTGGATAGGTTCATGCTGCGGCTGCCCGGCAGCATGGGCACGCGCAACCGGTTCTCCGCTGGCAACGGATCCAGCACATTCTTTGGCAGGCCCCGCGTCTCCGGCCCAAAAACCAGCGCATCCCCCGCCTGAAAAAGCGCCCGGTCATGGCGCGTGCCGCCGCGTGTCGTAAGGGCGAAAATCCGCGCGCTGCCCAGCCCCTCAAGGCAGGCTTGCCAATGGTCGTAGATGCGCACGTCGACCTGCCCCGCATAGTCCATTCCCGCCCGCGCCAGATGGCGGTCGGTAAGCTGGAAGCCCAGTGGTTTGACCAGATTCAGACGGGCACCGGTATTGGCGCACAGCCGCAGAATGTTCCCGGTATTGGGCGGAATTTCCGGCTGGTAAAGAACAATTTCGAACATGTTTCGGCGTGTCCGCAGCGGCGCGCATAACGGAGTGTTGGATGGCTCGTCCGGAAAAAGTCAGGCTCGGCGATCTGCTGGTGCAACAAAAGCTCATCACCGCCGAACAGCTCGCGCACGCGCTGAACGAACAGAAGAAGAGCGGCCGCAAGCTCGGCCGCATTTTCGTCGATGCCGGTTTCGTCAGCGAGACCGGATTGTCGCAGGCTCTGGCGCGCCAGCTCAACGTGCCCTTCGTCGATCTCAAGCACTACAACATCCAGCCGGATCTGGTGCGGCGCTTGCCGGAAGCGCTGGCACGCAGGTTCCGGGCGCTGGTGCTGGAGGATGTCGGGCCGACGCTTCGCCTGGGCATGGTGGACCCCACCGACCTGCTCGCCTACGACGAACTGGCGCGGGCGGTACGGCGCGAAATCGACATTGCTGTCGTCACGGAAACCGACTTGTTGGCGGTGATCGACCGCGTTTATCACCGCGCCGAAGAGATTTCCGGGCTGGCACAGGAACTGACGGAAGAACTGTCCGACATTCCCGTCGAGTTCGGCGAACTGTTTGGCCTTTCCGCCGGGCAGGAAGACGCTCCGGTGGTCAAATTGCTGCAGACCGTCTTCGAGGAGGCGGTACGCGCCCGCGCGTCGGACATCCACATTGAGCCCCAGGAGAAGACGCTGCGGATTCGTTTCCGCATCGATGGGGCGTTGTCGATCCAGACCGAGGCGGACGCGAAGATTTCATCGGCGTTGGTGCTGCGGCTAAAGCTCATGGCCGGCCTCGACATTTCTGAGAAGCGCCTGCCCCAGGACGGCCGTTTCCACATCCGGGTGCGCAACAACCCCATCGACGTGCGAATCTCCACGTTACCCAACCAGCACGGCGAATCGGCGGTGATGCGCTTGCTCAACCAGGCGAGCGGGCTGCTCGGCCTGGAGCGGCTGGGGATGCCGGCCCGTATCCTGGATCGTTTGCGCGCCGCGGCGATGCGGCCCCACGGCATGGTGCTGGTAACCGGGCCTACGGGGAGTGGCAAGACGACCACGCTCTACGCGCTACTGAGCGAGATGAACAGCATCGAGAAGAAGATCATCACCGTCGAGGACCCGGTCGAATACCGTCTGCCGGGCATCAATCAGGTCCAGGTCCACGACAAGATCGAACTCGGCTTCGACCGTGTGCTGCGCTCGGCGCTGCGCCAGGATCCGGACGTGATCCTGGTGGGAGAGATGCGCGACCAGATCACCGCCGAGATTGGCTTGCGCGCGGCGATGACCGGCCACATGGTGCTCTCCACCCTGCATACCAACGACGCCGTCGCTACGCCGATACGGCTGATGGATATGGGCGTGCCGCGCTACATGGTGGCGCTGTCGCTGGAACTGGTTCTCGCCCAGCGGTTGTTGCGGGTGGTGTGCGACTCCTGCGCCGTGACCCATCAGCCTACGCCCGCGGAGCGCGAGTGGCTGCGGACCCGGCTGAACGGCGATTCCGGCCGGTACGAATACCGAAAAGGTCGTGGTTGCGCCCACTGCAATGGCAGCGGCCACATGGGCCGCACCGGCATTTACGAGATGCTTGAGATGACGTCACCCGTGGTCCAGGCGGCCAACAGCCACGACCACTCGGCCTTCCTGGGTGCGGCGCGGGCCCAGATGGCGGGCCAGACGCTGGTGGATGAAGCCCTTTCGCTGGCCATGGCCGGCCAAACCACCATTTCGGAAGCGATGCGCGTTGCGTCGCACAAGGCGGAACACTGACCATGCCGCGTTACAGTTACAGGGGCCGCAACGGGGGCGGGGAATTGGTATTGGGGGTTGCTGAGGCGGCTAGTTCGACCGCCCTGGCGGATCAGCTTTTCGGCACCGGCGTTACGCCGCTGGAAATTGCGGAGGCCTCCGCGTCGAAGGATCTGGGCAGCGCCCTCGGTAAGCTGGGCGGAGACCGCGTTGGTGACATCGAGATAATGCTGTTCTCGCGCCAGATGTACACCTTGCTCAAAGCCGGCGTGCCCATCATGCGTGCTCTTAAGGGTCTGCAGGATTCCACCACCCATCGCGGTTTCGGCGAGGTCGTGGGCGAAATCCGCGGGGATCTGGACTCAGGGCGGGAGCTTTCCGCCTGTCTGGCGCGGCATGCGCAAGCGTTTTCCCCCTTCTATCTCGCCATGGTGCGCGTCGGGGAAATGACCGGCCGGCTGGATGAGGTCTTCCTTCGCCTGTTCAACCATCTGGAGTTCGAGCGGGTCATCCGCGATCAAGTCAAGTCCGCCTTGCGCTATCCCGGCTTCGTCGTCGCCACCATGCTGGCGGCGATCGTCGTCGTCAATATCTGGGTGATCCCGGCGTTCGCCAAGGTTTACCAGGGCTTCAACACCGAATTGCCGCGCATGACCCAGGTGCTGATCGGCTTCTCCGATTTCATGGTCGAACAGTGGCCGCTGCTCCTCGGCTTGCTCGCCGGCACGGTGGTCGGCTGCCGCTGGTGGATCAGTCGGCCGCAAGGGCGCGAAACCTGGCATCGCATCAAGCTGCGCCTGCCCATCGTCGGCAAGATCATTCACAAAGGCGTGCTGGCGCGCTTCGCCCGCAGTTTCGCCCTGGCGAGCCGCAGCGGCGTGCCGCTGGTACAGGCCCTGAGCGTGGTTTCCCAGACGGTGGACAACGACTACATCGCCGGCAAGATCGCCCGTATGCGCGAAGGCATCGAGCGGGGCGAGAGTGTCCTGCGCACCGCCATCGGATCGGGCGTGTTCACGCCGGTGGTTCTGCAGATGGTCTCGGTCGGCGAAGAGTCCGGGGCGCTGGACGACATGATGGAAGAAATCGCCGACATGTATCAGCGCGACGTGGAGTACGACATCAAGAACCTGTCGGCCCAAATCGAACCCATCCTCATCGTCTGCCTGGGTGTGCTGGTTCTTGTCCTCGCCCTGGGTATCTTCCTGCCGATCTGGGATCTCGGCCAAGCGGCCCTGGGCAAGGGGCGCTAGAACGTCATGGGGGGCCGACTTCATCCCGCTGGCCGTACTCAGCGCGGAAGCGGCTGGGTCGAGTTCGCCATCGTCGCCGCGCTGCTATCCGGTCTGGTAGTGATTCTGTTGCCGCACATCCACGAGTACCAGGAGCGGGCGGAGAAAGCGCTCGTCGACCTGACCGTCAGGAGTCTGCGGACGACCCTGCGCTGGCAGATTGCCCAGCGCATGTTCCACGGCGGCATGGACGACTTGGCCGGGCTGGTGGGCGCCAACCCCGTGCCTTGGCTGGAACGGCCCCCGGCAGGCTATCTCGGCGAGCTGGCCGACGAGGCTCAGGATCTCGCGGGCGGCACATGGTATTTCCATACGGCGACGAGAGAACTGGTCTACGTGCCCAAGCGGGAATCCAGCCTCGCCGTCCCCGGCGGCGGGCCTGCACGCCTGCGCTGGCAGGTCCGGCAGCTAAAGCCCAGCCTGGGGGGTGACGTAAAGGCTCCGGTGGATGCCTTGGTGGTCACCGAGGTGACCCCTTATCAGTGGTTTTGAATCGGCTCCGCAGCGTGCAGAGCCCGTTGAAAGGAAAAGTTGTGCTGAGAAAGAACGAAGGCTTCACGCTCATCGAACTCATCGTGGTCATTGCCATCATCGGCATCCTGGCCGCATTCGCTTTGCCCCGCTTTATCAACGCACAGACCGATGCGCGGATCGCCAAGGCCCAGGCGCTATACGGTTCGATCCGCTCCGCCACCGCGCTGGCCCATGCCCGCTGCGAACTGGATCTGTCCCGTGGGCTCACCGCCGTTGGCACCTGCGGCAACGGCACCCCCGCTGCCAGCATGGAGGGGGTAAACGTCACCATGATCCACCGCTATCCCACGGCCAATGCCGGGGGGATCATTGCTGCCGCTGGAATCAACACCGCGGCGGACGCCGTCACGGTATCGGCCGGTGGGGCAACCGCTGGTTCGACGGTAACCATCGACATTCAAGGCGGCACGTCACCGAACTGCCGCGTCAGCTATACCGCGCCGGCGGCCCTCGGGGCGGCTCCGGCCGTCGTGGCTCCCGTCACCAGCGGTTGCTGAGCCAAATTCAGCCAGACCACTCTTTGGAGATAACAATGAACAACAGTAGGGGCTTCACCCTGATCGAACTCGTCGTCGTGATCGTCATTCTGGGCATCCTGGCGGCGGTGGCGTTGCCAAAGTTCGTCGATCTGTCCAGCGAGGCAAGGACGGCGTCGGCGGCTGGAATCGCTGGCGCAATATCCTCAGCAGCTTCCATAAACTACGGGGCACGCATCGCCACTGTCGGTGCAACTACCCGTAAGGGCGTCGCCTACAGTGCTGCCGATCCCTGCGGGACGACCGCTTTGAATACCATCCTGCAGTCTGCTGTACCGTCGGGCTATAACACGGCCAAGGTTACGGCTACCGACACTTGCGCGTCTGTTGCCGACGGAACCACTGTTGCCTGCTCGGTTACCCCTGCGAGCGGAGGGACCGCATCGACCGCGACGGTGATATGTGTGCAGTAAGTAGTATCCCGACAAGGGGCCATTGGCGACGCTGACCATAGATCGACTGTGGACCGGGTGGACAGTCAATCAGGACGTCATTGAGCGTAGCTCGCCGTCGAAAAGTGGTTGGTAACCTCCAGATCCGACGGCGAGTTTCGGCATTTACTACGATCGAATTGATCGTCGTCCTGTTGCTGACTGGCATCTTGGCCGCGGTCGCAATTCCCCGCTTCGCGGGGCGCTCCAGCTTCGATCAACTCGGCTTCCTCGATCAGACTCGATCTGCGATCCAATTCGCCCGCAAGTCGGCGGTGGCTCAGCGGCGCAACGTCTGTGTTGCGGTTGCTGCCAGTTCGATTTCTCTGACCCGAGCTATGGGGCCCGGTGCGAGCGCTGGCTGCGCGGCCGCCTTGCCCAATCCCGCGACCGGTACCGCCTTTAATCTTCCGGCCCCCAACGGTGTGACTCTCGCTCCGGCAACAACGCTCCTCTTCGACGGCCTTGGTCGGCTCGCGAGTCCGCTCGCCGGGGCGTCGATAAGCGTCAGTGGCATCGCCACGCCCATCATCGTCGAGCGGGAAACGGGTTATGTCCATTGAGGGCTATCGGCGACAAGATGGCCTGACGCTGATCGAACTGGTGATGTTCATCGTCATCGTGTCGGTGGGCATCGCCGGCATTCTCGCGGTGCTGAATCTGACCGTGCAGAGAAGTGCCGACCCGATTGCGCCCAAGCAGGCTTTGTCGATCGCCGAAGCCCTGATGGAAGAAGTCGAGCTTGCGCCTTTCACCTACTGCGATCCCGATGACGCCAACGCTGCTGCTGCGACGAGCGCTGGCGGTTGCACCACGCAGCCCGAGGTTCTTGGCCCTGAAGCGGGTGACGCCCGGCCTTTCGACAACGTCAGCGACTACAACGGATTCACCATGGCCGGCATCACTGACCTTTCCACGGGGACGCCGGTTGCGGGACTGGAAGCCTATTCGGCCGCCGTGACGGTTGCGCCGACCGCGCTAGGTTCGGTGCCGGCTGGCGATGCCGTGCTGATCCAGGTTACCGTGACCGGGCCGGGCACCACCCAGGTGGTTCTGGAAGGGTACCGGACCCGCTACGCGCCCAACGCCGTGCCATGACTAGCACACCGAGATTTTCCCGCCGAATGCGGGGCTTCAGTCTGATCGAAGCCATTGCGGTCATCGTCATCACCGGCATCCTCGGCGCCATCGTGGCGGTGTTCATCCGGTCCCCCGTCCAGGGCTATTTCGATACCGTTCGCCGCGCGCAACTTACCGACACGGCGGACACGGCCTTGCGCCGCATCGCGCGGGATCTGCGGCTGGCCCTGCCCAATTCAGTCCGGCTCACGGCGAGTGGAGGCAAAACCTATCTGGAGTTTCTGCAGACTCGTGCCGGCGGGCGCTATCGGGCCGAATGCGAATCGGCGTCCGCCGGCGATCCGCTGGTGTTCGGTGACGCCAGCGCGTATGCCTGCGAAGCGGCCGACAACAGTACTTTCGACGTCATCGGCACCGCCATCACGATGGCCTCGGGCGACCAGATCGTCATCTACAACCTGGGTATCACCGGTGCCGACGCGTATGCCGGAGACACGCGCCGGGCCTACGCCGGGGCGCCCGGCGCCGTCGCCCAGATTCCTTATTCGGGAGGGCAATTCCCCCTGGCTTCACCCGGACAGCGTTTCCACGTCGTCGAAACGCCGGTCACCTACGAATGCGACCCGGCCGGCGGCGTCCTGCGCCGCTACTGGGGCTATGCTATCGCGGCTGCGCAGCCGACCCCACCGACCGTGGCCACCAGCGCCTTGCTCGCCGACCGGATCGACCCCGCCGCCGGTTGCGTCTTCAATTACGATCCCAACATCGCCAACACGCGTACCGGCCTGGTTTCCCTGCAACTCGTGCTGACTTCGTCGGGAGAAAGCGTGCGCCTCTTCCACCAGGTGCATGTGAACAACGTGCCATGAGTTCGAGGCATTTCCAGGCCGCGTTCGCCCTGCCAACGGCCATCTTCCTGCTGGTGATCCTGGCCGCACTGGGCGCGTTCGTCCTCACCGTCTCCACCTCTCAGCACATGGGCGCAGCCCTCGACGTGCAAGGTGGGCGGGCCTATCAGGCGGCCCGGGCCGGCATCGAATGGGGGTTGTTCCAGTCGGCACGCAACGGTTCCTGCGGATCGACCACGCTGACGTTTTCCGGAACAACTCTGGCCGGTTTCACGACTACCGTATCCTGCTCCACGTCCTCGGCCAACGAAGGAGGTGCAACGGTCAATGTGGACAAGATAACCGCCACGGCCTGCAACCAGGCGCCTTGCCCAAGCGCAGCTCCAAGCGCGAACTACGTCGAACGCGAGATCACCGCGACGATTGCCCGGCCTTGAGATCGACTGGCCCGGGGCCGAAATAGGTATCCATGTCCCTTAAACCGTTCCGACCCTGCCGCCGTCCCGCGGCTTGCCATCGATGCTGGTATCGCGCGCTCGGGGCTCTTGCAGTGGCGCCGGTCCTGCTCTTCTGGTCGGCGCTCGCCCACGCAGCCTGGTACAACGCCGCGTGGAACTTTCGGGTCCCGATCAGCGTGTCGGCGTCCGTCAACAGTACCGTGAAAGTCGACGTGGATTTCACCGCATTGCTCGCCACCCTTGGCGCGAGCGGCACGCTGGACCCGAATTCACCGCGGATCGTGCGTCCGAATGACGCCTTGGCAGCGACGCAGGAGTTCACAGACACGGTCTATGGCGGAGCCACTGACGCCACGAACAATGGCCGTGGCGAAATACGTTTCCTCCTGCAAGACTCCGGGCCGACCACGTATTACTTGTACTTCGACATCACGGCCAACGGCGCCAAAGCGGCCAATCCGCAGACACCCATCAACGGCAACTTCGAGCGCGGGGCGGAAGGCGACCAGAATCCCGCCGGATGGACTGCGACCAAAGCGTCGCAAGCTTTCGACGCACAAGTCCGCGGGATCGAAACACCAAGCATTTCCACCGATGTCGGCACACCAAGCCCTGTAACGACGGACGGCAGGCCGCGAACAGGGGCATTTTCGTATCTGCTCGGATCCCGAACCAACAATGATTCGAATGCCAATCCGGGAGTGAGTCTGTCGCGGGGCATCGTCGTTCCCGCCACTAGTCCTGGCAATCTGGTGATTCGGTATAGACCGGAAGGATGGGATAGTTGCGACAACGGTGGAACGCAGTACGACTGGCTGCGCATTCGTGTGGTCGGAACGTCGAGAACGGTTCTCGTCGGTCCGACCGTCGGCAACTACTACGTCCTGCCGTTTAGCCCAAACAAAGGCTCGGCGGATGGCGGCTACACGAGCACGAGACCAGGCTACGGCCGTTACAACTATTGGGATATCGACGGCAATGGCAACCACGACAGTGGCGGGATGACCCTCGCCGCCGGGTCGCAACCTTGGTTCACGGTTACCTATGACCTCGCAGCGTATGCCGGCGAGACCATTGCACTAGAGGTCGCCTCCAGCCATGTGCGACAGTTCAAAACTTGGTTCCACATCGACGATGTCGAATGGAGCGTCGTCGGGGCGGCGCTAGGGACGCCTGAGAGCGCCGTAGCGCCTCCGGGCGGTTTCAACGCCTACGAAACCACAACCGCGGCCGGCGCGATCAGCGGCATCATCAAGACCAAAATCGCCGGCCTCGGTTTCGGGCTGGACGTCATCGCCCTAAATACCGCGAAGACGGCGATCGAGAGCCGCTTTGCGGGAGCAGTCAAAGTCGAGTTGCTGAACGCTGCCAACAACACCGGGGCGATCGATGCGAACGGCTGCCGCTCGACATGGACGGTGATCCAGAATCTGGCGAGTAATCCAGTTTTCGCGGCGGCCGATGCGGGGCGCAAGACAGTCACTTTCCTGGAAGCCAATGCCTGGCCCAACGTGCGGGTCCGCGCCTCGTATCCTGCCACTGGGACGGCGACCGCCGTCGGCTGCTCTACGGACAACTTCGCCATCCGTCCGGCTGCCTTCTCCAGTCCGCTGGCGACCGATGCGACCTGGGAGACTGCGGGAACGGTTCGTACGCTATCCAACGATGCGGTTTCCGGCGGCGTGGTGCACAAGGCTGGCCGGCCTTTTACGGTGCGGGCCAGCGCGGTCAATGGGGCCTCCCCGGCCGCCGTCACCACCAATTACGCCGGCACCACGTCCGTGGTTGCTAGCACCTGCGGTTCGGCAGGCTGCGGGGCAGTGCTGGGTTCGGCAACTCTAGCAGCGACCGCGGCCGGGGGGGCACTCACTGCCACGAACGCCACGTACAGTGAAGCGGGCACGTTCTCGCTGCAACTGGTCGACGGAAACTTCGCCTCAGTCGATGTGGCGGACTCCAGCGAGGCCGAACGCTTCGTCTATTCCCCGGCGGTAACGGTGGGCCGCTTCGTGCCAGACCATTTCGACATCACGCCGGCCACGGTTCCGGTCCTCAAGACCTTTAACGACACCACGTGCGCGACGCGATCCTTCACCTACATTGGCC
>JBAWHH010000519.1:0-3544 GCA_049593715.1 Rhodocyclaceae bacterium | reverse complement strand
GCCGACTACATGATCGAGATGGGCTTCACCCATCTCGAACTGCTGCCCATCACCGAGCACCCGCTGGACGCCTCCTGGGGCTACCAATGCACCGGTTATTTCGCGCCCTCCGCCCGCTTTGGGACGCCGGACGACTTTCGCTACTTCGTCGACTATTTCCATCAGTGCGGCATCGGTGTTCTGCTGGACTGGGTGCCGGCCCATTTCCCGAAGGACGCCTATGCCCTCGCCCGCTTCGACGGCACGGCCTTGTACGAGCACGCCGATCCGCGTCTGGGCGAGCACAAGGACTGGGGCACGCTGATCTTCAATTTCGGCCGCAACGAGGTGAAGTGTTTCCTGATTTCCAGCGCCTTGTTCTGGCTGCGGGAGATGCACGTCGATGGCCTGCGGGTGGATGCGGTGGCGTCCATGCTTTACCTGGACTACTCGCGCACGGAGTGGGTCCCCAACCAGTACGGTGGCCGCGAGAACCTCGAAGCCATCGATTTCCTGCGCGAATTCAACGCGGTCACCCACGCGGAGTGCCCCGGCGCCCTGATCATCGCCGAAGAATCGACGTCATGGCCGCAGGTCACCCGTCCCACCTACCTGGGCGGCCTGGGCTTCGACCTGAAGTGGAACATGGGCTGGATGAACGACACCCTGCGCTACATGTCGCGGGACCCCATCCATCGCCAGTACCACCACGACCTGCTCACCTTCAGCATGCTGTACTGCTTCACCGAGAACTTCATGCTGCCCTTCTCCCACGATGAAGTGGTGCATGGCAAGGGCTCGATGGTGAACAAAATGCCCGGCGACGAATGGCAACGTTTCGCCAACCTGCGCTCCCTCTACACCTACATGTTTACGCACCCGGGCAAGAAGCTGCTGTTCATGGGCACCGAGTTCGGCCAGGGGCTGGAGTGGAACAGCGCCGGCGTGCTGGACTGGTACGTCCTGCAGTTCCCCCTGCACAAGGGCATGCAGACCCTGGTGAAGGATCTCAATCACCTGTATCACGGGTCGCCGGCGCTGAACAAACACGAGTTCGAGTGGCAGGGCTTCGAGTGGATCGATTGCCACGACTCGCAGCAGTCCATCCTGAGCTTCGTGCGCCAGGCGGGGGACGATTTCCTCGTGGTGGTGGTGAATTTCACGCCGATCCCGCGCCACGCCTACCGTATCGGCGTGCCGGTCGAAGGGGAATACCGCGAAGTGCTCAACTCGGATTCCCATTTCTACGGCGGCAGCAACCTGGGCAACGGCGACAGCGGCCTTTACGCCGAAGACTGGCCCTGGATGAATCGCCCCTACTCCTTGAGCATTACCGTGCCGCCATTGGCGGCGGTCGTTCTGGGGCCCAAGCGCTAGCGGCAGGTTTCGCCCTCCCCCGTCCAGGGGGAGGGACTGCACGCCGGTGGTAACTGTTTCTTTCGCACGGCGGCGCCGGACCAGGGCGCTGGTAGTGCGGTGTTTTCCATTACAATCGCGGGCTTTTCGATGGCCGGGCAACCGATGAAAACCACTTTCCTCGACTTCGAGCAGCCGATCGCGGATCTGGAAGCGAAGATCGAGGAGCTGCGCTTCGTCCAGGACGATTCCGCCGTCGATATCTCCGAAGAGATCGGGCGCCTCGCCGCGAAGAGCCAGACGCTGACCAAGGAACTCTACGCCAAGCTCACGCCGTGGCAGATTTCCCGCGTGTCGCGCCATCCCCAGCGCCCTTACACGCTGGACTACATCGAACACATCTTCACCGACTTTCAGGAATTGCACGGTGACCGTGCTTTTGCCGACGACAAGGCCATCGTCGGCGGCTTGGCCCGCTTCAACGGCCAGCCCTGCGTCGTCATCGGCCACCAGAAGGGCCGCGATACCAAAGAGAAGATCCAGCGCAATTTCGGCATGCCGCGCCCCGAGGGGTATCGCAAGGCGATGCGCCTCATGCGTCTGGGGGAAAAGTTCGGGCTGCCGATTTTCACCTTCGTCGACACGCCGGGGGCTTATCCGGGGATCGACGCCGAGGAGCGGGGGCAGGCGGAAGCCATCGGGCGCAACCTCTACGTGATGGCTGAGTTGCGGGTTCCCATCCTCAGCACCATCATCGGTGAAGGCGGTTCCGGCGGCGCGCTGGCCATCGCCATGGGTGACGCGGTCCTGATGCTGGAATACGGCACTTATTCGGTGATTTCCCCCGAAGGCTGCGCATCGATTCTGTGGAAAAGCGCGGAGAAGGCTGCCGAAGCGGCGGAAACCATGGCCATCACTGCCCCGCGGCTGAAGGCGTTTGGACTCATCGATCGCGTCGTCAGTGAGCCGGTCGGCGGTGCCCATCGCGACTATGGCGCCACCGCCCAGGCAGTGAAGAAGGCGCTGCAGGACTCCCTGCGCCAATTGCAGGATTTTGCCCCGACCGAGTTGCTCGCCCGGCGCATGGAACGGCTGATGGCCTATGGCCGGTTCAAGGAAGAGTCCGTCGACTGATCCTCTGAAGGCCGTCGCGGCGGCCTTTTCCCGCACTGTCCAGCCTGGACACAGCCTGACCGTCGCCCTGTCCGGGGGCATCGATTCCGTCGTTTTGCTCGATGCCGTTCGCCGGCTGCGGGAGCGTTTCTCCTGCTGCCTGCAGGCGCTGCACGTCGATCACGGCCTGAGTAATTTTTCGGCGGAGTGGGCCGCGTTTTGCGCCCGCTTGTGTGGTCAGTGGGAGATCCCGCTGCGGGTGGCATCGGTGCGGGTGGATCGGGCCTCGGGCCGAGGTCTGGAGGCAGCGGCGCGGGAAGCACGCTACGGCGTTCTCGCCAGCGCCGGTACCGACTGGCTGCTCACCGCCCACAACCGCGACGACCAGATCGAAACGGTTTTCCTGAATCTGCTTCGCGGCGCGGGACCGCGGGGCTTGGCGGGAATGCCGGTCGTCCAGGGCCAAGCCTTGAGACGGCAGGGTTGCCCCAAGCTGCTGCGGCCGCTGCTGGACGTGCCCCGGGAAGCGATTCTTGCCTATGCCCGCCAGCGTGGCCTGGAATGGGTGGAGGACGACACCAATCGCGAGACGGACCTGAGGCGCAACTTCCTGCGCCACGAGATTCTGCCGCCGCTGGCGCGCAAGTTTCCCGGCTTCGCGGCTCCCTTGCTGCGCGGCGCCCGCTGGTCGGCGGAGGCGGCGGAATTGCTCGACGTTCTGGCGGCAGGGGATCTGGAGCGGCATGGGGACGACGACGGTCGTCTGGACGTTGGCGCGCTGGCCAGCCTGGATGAGGCCCGATCCCGCAACCTGCTGCGCTACTGGCTGCGGGGCCACGGGCTACGTGCGCCCGACGCCGCACGGCTGGCGGAAATCCTGCGCCAACTCACGTCGGCGGCGGCAGATGCCGCGTTGTGCATCGATGTCGATGGCCGGGCGGTGCGGCGCTATGGCGGCTGGGCGGTCGTGGTGTCGATGAATCCGCCACAACCTCCGCCGGAGGCGCCGTGGAACGGCGAGGCGCGCATGCCGTGGGGTGGCGGGGCGGTGGTGTTTCAACTGGTCCGTGGGGATGGCATCCAGGCGTCTCGACTG
>JBAWHH010000518.1:0-6484 GCA_049593715.1 Rhodocyclaceae bacterium | reverse complement strand
GCCGCGGTGGTCGAGTTCGCCATCATCTCCGTGGTGTTCTTTACGCTGCTCATCGGCATCATGGAAATGGGCCGCACGCTGTTCTACTGGAACATGTTCACCGAGTTGACCCGCATGGGCGCACGCTGGGCGGCGGTTTGCGACCCCGGTGACCCCCTCGTCGTGGAGAGGATGACGGCCGCCTTCCCGTCGATCCCGGCCGACAGGTTCGAGGTGTACTACACGCCCGCCGGCTGCGACGTGAATAGCTGCGAACTGGTTACCGTGCGCGTGCTACCGGGCTTCCAGATCGCGAACATGATTCCGTTCGTTCCGGCGGCGGTGAACTCGATCACGATGCCGGAGTTCATGACGACCATCCCCAGGGAGAGCATGCAGAACACCTACATGGGGACGGCCAATCCGATTTGTGGCTGACAGGGCTGATCAAAGGACCGGACGCAAGGGATGAGGATCAAGGTACTGCATAACGACTACGCGCGTTTCGAGGCGATCCGGCTCGCGCTGATCGAAAAGAACATCGCCGCGGAAATCGTCGGTGGCACGCTGGCGGCGGACAACCTGCCGACGCTGATCAACGGCACCCTGCCCGACCTGGTGATCGTGGACGATGCGACGGAGAAATCCCTGGATGCGGTGGAGGCGCTCTACCTGCGCTCGCCCGGCATCGATACCGTGCTCATTTCCTCCGACACCACCACGGCGTTCCTGTTGCGCGCCATGCGCGCCGGGGTGCGCGAAGTGGTTCCGGCGAGCGGGGACAAAGCTTTGCTGCAGGAGGCGCTGGCCCGCATCCTGCTCAAGCGCGCCAAGTTCGCCCCGCCGGCAGCCACCGACGGGAAAGTGTTGGCTTTTCTTTCCTGCAAGGGGGGCAGCGGCGCCACGTTCCTGGCGGCGAATTTTGCTTACGCCCTGGCCAGCGAATACGGCCGGCGGGTCGCGCTGATCGATCTCAACCTTCAGTTCGGCGACGCGGCGATCTTTGTTTCGGAAATACGGCCACCGAGCGACCTGGCGGAGTTGTCGCAACAGATCCTTCGCCTCGATGCGTCGCTGCTGGCGGCATCGATGCTTGAAGCGGCACCGAATTTTTTTGTCCTCGCCGCGCCGGAAGACCCGGCCCACGCGGTGGACGTGCGGCCCGAGCATGTGGAGGCGATCGTCCGGCTGGCGCGGGCGCACTACGACTTCGTGGTAATCGACGTGCCGCGCTCCCTGGATGCGGTGAGCCTGTTGGCCCTGGACGTGGCGGACCTAATTTTCCCCATTCTCCAGCTCACGCTGCCTTTCGTGCGCGACGGCAAACGCCTGCTGACGGTGTTCCGCTCCCTGGATTACCCGCGCGCCAAGATCCGCCTTCTGGTCAATCGCCACGAAAAAGGCGGGGAGCTGAGTGTCCAGGACCTGGAACGGGCCGTGGACGGGCGGGTCTTCCTCACCATCCCCAACAGCTACGCCGCCGCGGCGGCATCGGTGAATCACGGCGTACCCATCGTCAAGAGCAGCCGCAACAATCCGATCAGCCGCGCGCTGATCGAAATGGCCCGGGAGTTCGTTCCCGTGGAGGCGGCGGGGACCGGCGGGCGCTGGCTGTCGCGCATCTTCTCCCGCGGCGGCGCGGCCTAAGTGTTGGCGCCACGATCCCTGGCCCAGGGATCGGCGCCGAATGAAACTCGAAAGCACGAATGTCACTGAGAGAAAGACTCGGAGCAGCAAACGGCGCCAAGCTTGCCCAGGCAAGGGAAGCCGTCGCGCCGCGGACGGTGCGCAGCACGCGCGCCTACCAGGCGCTGAAGAGCCACATGCACAAGGTGCTGCTGGACCGCATCGACCTGGAGGCGATGGAGAATTTTTCGCCCGAGCGGCTGCGCGAGGAATTGCGCGGCATGGTCGAGACGCTGCTGCAGGAAGAAAACCTGGTCGTCAACGAGGTCGAGCGGCGCAACCTGGTGCGCGACATCCAGTACGAGATGCTCGGCCTCGGTCCGCTGGAGCCTTTGCTGGCCGACAACAGCGTTTCGGACATTCTGGTGAACAACTCCCAGCAGGTGTACGTGGAGCGGCGCGGGGTGATCGAGTTGACCGAGGTCACTTTCGCCGACGATGCGCACCTGATGAAGATCATCGACAAGATCGTCTCGCGGGTGGGACGGCGCATCGACGAATCCAGCCCCATGGTGGACGCGCGCCTGCCCGACGGCTCGCGGGTCAACGCCATCATCCCGCCGTTGGCCCTGGATGGGCCGGTGCTCTCCATCCGGCGTTTTTCGGCCACCCCGCTGACGATGGACAACCTGCTGGAGTACGGAACCGTCGTGCCGGAAACGGCCGAACTGCTCGCCGCACTCACCCGGGCCAAAGCCAACATCCTGATTTCCGGCGGCACGGGCAGCGGCAAGACGACGCTGTTGAACATTCTCTCCAGCTACATTTCGGCCAACGAACGGGTCATCACCATCGAGGACGCGGCGGAACTGCAGTTGCAGCAGTTGCACGTGGTGCGGCTGGAAACCCGGCCCGCCAACATCGAAGGCCGCGGCGAGGTTACCCAGCGGGCGCTGGTGCGCAACGCGCTGCGCATGCGCCCGGACCGCATCATCCTCGGCGAAGTGCGCGACGCCGAGGCGTTCGACATGCTGCAGGCCATGAACACGGGCCACGAAGGCTCCATGGGGACGATTCACGCCAATACGCCGCGGGAGGCGATGACCCGGCTCGAAAACATGCTGAGCATGGCGGGGGTCAGCTCCCCGCCGCGGGTGATGCGCTCGCAGATCGCTTCGGCCATCCATGTGGTGATCCAGGTGGCCCGGCTCAGCGACGGCCGGCGCAAGCTGGTGAGCCTGCAGGAGGTGATCGGCATGGAAGGGGAGGTGATCACCATGCAGGAGATTTTCGCTTTCCGCCAGACCGGTATCGCCAGTTCCGGGGCCGTCGAGGGACACTTCGCCGCCACCGGCATCCGGCCCAAGTTCTGCGAGCGACTGGGCGCCTACGGTCTGGACTTGTCGGACGAGTTGTTCGATCCGATGCGGCGGTACGAGTGAGAACGGGCGAATACGTGAGCGCAGCTTGCCTGGGCGGCGGGCTCATTCACGTCCTCTGAAGCCAAAGACCGAGGGCTGAAATGGATACAGTGTTCCTGATGTTCGGCGTTGCGGTGTTCATCGCCGTGGTACTGGGGCTAGAGGGCCTCTACCTGTGGTGGAACGATCGCCACGGCCCTGAGGCGTCGCGCCTGGAACGCCGGCTGCGGACGGTTTCCGCCGGCGGCCACGCCCCGGACCAACTGAGCATCATGAAGCGGCGTGTTCTGAGCGAATCCCAGGACTTGCAGCGCTTCCTGGTGGTACTGCCCCGGGTGCAAACCCTGGACCGCATGCTGGTGCAGTCGGGCATCAACATGTCGGTGGCCGAGGTGCTCGGGCTGGCCTTCATCTTCGCCGCCACCGGGTTCGTGGCGGCCCTCCTCTTCGGCCGCAGCGTGATCGTTGGGCTGGTGGTGGCGCTGATGCTCGGTATCCTGCCGATCCTGTACGTGATGCGGGAAAGGGCGCAGCGCCTGCGGAAACTGGAGAGCCAGCTCCCGGACGCCATCGACCTCATGGGGCGCGCCCTGCGGGCCGGCCACGCGTTCCCCACCGCTCTGCGCATGTTGGGCGAGGAAATGGCGGATCCCGTGGGGGCGGAGTTTCGCGTGCTGTTCGATGAACTGAACTATGGCGTGACGCTGCAGAACGCGCTCCTCAATTTTCTCGCCCGGGTGCCCAGTACCGACCTGCGCTACTTCGTCGTCGCCGTGCTGATTCAGCGCGACACCGGCGGCAACCTGGCGGAGCTGCTGGACAATATCAGCGCGATCGTGCGCGCCCGCATCAAGCTGATGGGGGAGGTTCGGACCCTGTCCGCCGAGGGCCGGCTGTCGGCCTGGATCCTGTCGGCGCTGCCCTTCGCCACGGGGCTGCTGCTTACGCTCGTCAACCCCGGGTTCCTGAGCGTGCTGTGGAAAGATCCCATGGGCCTGAACCTGGTTTATGGCGCCCTGGCCATGATGGTTTTGGGCGTCTGGTGGATGAGCCGTGTCGTGAAGATACGGGTGTGAGGAACCGCGTCGGGCATTTGGTCCGGAGTTCAAACGAATGAGCCTGTTACAGATCGGAATCCTGCTGCTGGTGTTCGTCGCCGTGGTGGCGTCGGTGGCCTACGCTTTCCTGTTCTTCATGCCCAGCGCCGCGCAGGAAAGATTGCGCAATCTGCTGCCCCAGGGCCCGCGGCGACAACCCGCCGGGGGCTCATGGGTGGAACGGGCGGCACGCATCACGGCGCCCTTCGGCAGGTTTTCGGCGCCTGTCGAGGGCTTGGAACAGTCGGGCATCCGCGGCCGTTTCATGAACGCGGGCATCCGCAATCCTTCGGCGCCGATGCTGTTTTTCGGCGTCAAGACGCTATTGGCGATCGCGCTGCCAGTCCTCACCTACCTGTACCTGGCCGTAGCCGGCAACCCCAACCTGAGTCTGAACAGCCATCTGTTTTTCCTCCTGCTTGCCGCCGCTCTCGGCTATTACCTGCCCAACGCCATCCTCTCCCGGCTGGTACTGGCGCGGCAGCGGGAAGTGTTCGAGAACTTCCCGGACGCCCTGGACCTGATGACGGTATGCGTGGAATCCGGTCTCGGCATCGAGGCAGCACTGAGCCGCGTTGCCGACGACATCCACCACAAGAGTGAAGTGCTGAGCGAGGAGCTGCGCCTGGTGGGTCTCGAGTTGCGGGCCGGCAGCGACCGCGCACGGGCGTTGCGCAACCTTGCCACGCGAACCGGCGTGGAAGAAGTCAGCACATGGGTAGCCATGCTGGTTCAGGCAGACCGTTTCGGCACCAGCATTGCGGATGCGCTGCGCATACACTCGGACATGCTGCGCACCAAGCGCCGCCAGCGCGCCGAGGAGGAGGCCTCCAAGATCGCCCTGAAGTTGCTTTTTCCGCTGATTTTCTGCATTTTTCCCTCCCTGATGCTGGTGCTGATAGGGCCGACGTTCATCCAGATCTATCGCGTGCTGATACCGATGATGGGCGCCACCACCCGGTGAAACCTCCCCGGCCTACGAGAATCGAAAGGTACCGCCATGAAGCCACGTCTGATCGCCCTCGCCGTCGCTGCCGCGCTGGGGCCCGGTTGTGCAACCCCCGACAAGCCCCGGGCCGCGATGGACATCGAGCCGGTGCTGTCCGTCCGCCACGGCGCCCCCGAAGCCCAGGCCCAGTACCAGCTCGGCCGCTACTACCAGGGCCAGTACCGCTATGAACAGGCGGAACTGGCCTACATGCGGGCACTCGCCCTGGACAGCCGGCACATCGACGCCCTGAATGCCCTGGCGACGCTCTACGCCGCCCAGGGAAACCTCCAGGGATCGGCGCAAATGCTGGAACGGGTCGTGGCAATGGCGCCCGACGCCGCCTATCTCTACAACAACCTCGGTTTCGCCTATTTCCTGCAGGGCCGCTTCGAGGACGCTTTTGGCGCAGTACGCAAGGCGCTGAGACTGGACCCGACCCTGGACCGGGCGTGGGCCAACCTGGAGCGCATCGCGGACCTCACGCCCGAAGGCAAGGTGATCGCCGTGGCGGTCAAAGCGCGCCGGCTGGAGGACATTCCGCTGCAACTGGCGGCGGCGGGCACACCGGCCGCCGGACCTTCCGCGGAGCAGGCGCCGGCCGATGCGGCACCGGTCGTCGCGGCTCAGAACCCCGGAGAAGAGCCGGACGGTCGAGCGGTGCTGGTGGCCGGCGAGAGCGCGCGCGACGGCGAGCACTTCAGCCTTGTCACCACGGCGGGGGATGTTGTGGCGGAGGGGGGAACCGTGGAGCTTGGCGGCCCGACGAGTGCGGCTGCGCCCACGCCTGCCACTGCGGCCGCGACCGAAATCCATCCCGTCCAGCCGGCCACGACAAAAGAGGATTACCGGCTGGAAGTCGCCAACGGCAATGGGGTCGCCGGCTTCGCCCGCCGCTACAGCGAACGGCTGCGCAGCCAGGACATTCCCGTGGCACGGATCACCAACAACCACTCGTTCTTGCTGGCGCAGAGCCAGATCGAGTTCGAGCCGGGTTATGAACGGGCCGCGCGCACTTTGATGAGCAGCACCGGCCTGCCGGCGCGCCTGATCGGCGCCACCAACCTGCGGCCACGCGCAGAAGTCAGGCTGGTGCTTGGCCGCGACGCCTTGGAACGTTGGGACGGATAACGCCGGCATCTCGCCTTGGCGGCCGGCCGGCGGCCGTTCCTGATCCGGCGTGCCGTCATCCGGCGGAGTCTCCTGCGGCAAGCACCGGGTGCGCCCTGGTCATGAGAGCACCCCGCCCCTGAACCTACACAACGATCAGGGAAGCCCCCCTGCGCCGAAGGCGCATTGGCTCAACAGGGAGCGCTTCGTCGCCTATCCCCGGATCGTCCTGGCGCTGTTTGTGATCAACGGCGGGGCGTGGG
>JBAWHH010000517.1:0-4755 GCA_049593715.1 Rhodocyclaceae bacterium | reverse complement strand
GTGTGCGCGCTTGCCTCACTGACGGCACCGCCAGGACTGCTTCCAGCAGCGGGCCTCTGTCTCCCCGTGGCGCCCATCGCGTGCGTCAACGATGCACACCGAAACATGCGTTGAAAACGCCGCCGCGCATTTTGTAACCGATTGTTTCTCCTAATTCCGCTGTGCATCGCGAGAGGCCATACTTGTATCGGGAACGTGTTCCGAGACCCAAGGTCGGACTATGGAGTGCGGTTGGTAGAACACTTCCCGTTGAGCAAGGAGACCGCCATGAGGTCAACAAGGGTTGCCATCACCCTGATCCTGGTGGCTGCCGCCCTGGCCGGGCAGGATGCCTGGGCAGACCGCGGCCATCATTCCCACAGCCGGGGCCGAGTGGGCGTTTTCATCGGCGCCCCGCTGTTCTGGCCGTGGTACTACCCGCCGGCGTACTACCCGGAACCTGCCGTAATTGCCGTGCCCACTTCGCCCCCCGTATATATCGAGCGCTCAGACGAAGAGGCCACTGCCGAAGCGTCCGGCTATTGGTACCACTGCGACCGGCCGCGCGGCTACTACCCCTACATCAAGGAATGTCCCAATGGTTGGCGCAAAGAGGTTCCCCATGCTCCGCCGCAATGAGAAAGGAGTCATCCATGGAACGACGTTCCAGATTCTTCCCCTTCGCGGCCGCGCTGATGGTCTGCGCATGTACGACCCTGCCCAGCGGGCCGAGCGTCCTTGTCCTCCCGGGTACCGGGAAGAGCTTCGATGCCTTTCGTGCGGACGATCTGACGTGTCGGCAGTATGCCCACGGGCAAATCGGCGGGGTCACGCCCGCTTCGGCCGCTAGCGACAGTGGCGTTCGCAGCGCTGCCATCGGGACGGCCGTCGGTGCTGCCGCCGGAGCCGCCGTGGGCGGTGGCCGGGGCGCGGGGGTTGGTGCGGGTGCTGGCCTGCTGATAGGCGGGTTGTCCGGCGTCAGCGCGGCAGAAACCTCCTCCTATGGCACGCAGCGGCGCTATGACCACGCCTTCGTGCAGTGCATGTACGCCAAAGGCCACCGCGTACCGGTGTCGGGGAAATTCACGTCCACCCCAGCCCAGCCCTTGTACCCGCCGCCACCGCCGGACGCCAAGCCGCGTTAGGCGTTCCTTACTCCGCCGCCGCGCCCGGCCGTTGTGCCTGCAGTTTCTTCTGCAGCAGGCAATGGAGGCGGCCGCGGTCCTCATCGGTGAGCATTGGCGCGGTTTGATCCGGCGCGAAGTGGCGCTTGAAGGCTCCGATGGCGGCGTCCGTATCGCGCACGTCGTAGCCCAGCGCCTGCAGGCCGAGACCGGCATCGAACGTTGCCGGCGGCGCGGGAAATGGCGGGTCGCACCATAGGCCGAAGCCGGCCTGGGCCAGCGTGCGCCAGGGGAACAGCGCGCTCGGGTCCACCTTGCGGCCGGGGGCCACGTCGCCATGGCCGAGGTAGTTGGCGACGGGAATCCGGTGGCGCGCCGAGATGTCTTTGAGCAGCGCCAACAGCGCATCGATTTGCGCCGGCGCGAAAGGCTCCATGCCGTCGTTGTCGACCTCGATGCCGAGGGAGGCGGAGTTGAGGTCGCCGCTGCCGCCCCAGTATGACGCGCCGGCGTGCCAAGCTCGCGCCCACTCGTCCACCAGTTGGTAGATGGTGCCGTTCCGGGCCACGAGATAGTGGGCGCTGACGCGCCGCGTAGGGTCGGTCAGGGTGCGCAGGGCCAGTTGCGCTGCGCCGCTGCCGGAGTGGTGCAGGATGACGAAGTTGGGCCGCCGCTGATCGAAGCTCGGGCTGGGAAGCCAGCGGCTGGGGATCTCCGCCCGCTGCGGCAGCGGCGCACACGCGGCAAGCGTCAGAGCCAGCCCCACCACGGCTAACCTTGTCGACGTCCCCGGTCCCTGTCGTTCCCTCACTCGCGCTTCGTCCCCGTTCTTCCGGCGGCGGTCGATACCACGTCCCGCCCCCGCAGCGACGGATCATACGACACGCGGGCCCGGCGTTCCGGCGGTTACACTGCGCGCCTTTGCTGTCGCCGCCGGCCGATCATGCTCCCCCGCCGCACCCTCGCCGCCCTCGTCCTGCTCACGCTCTTCTGGGGCATCAACTGGCCGATCATGAAAGTGTCGCTGCGGGAAATGTCGCCGCTGTGGTTCCGCGCCGTCAGCATGACCGGGGGCGTGTTCCTTCTGTTCGCCTGGTACCGGTTGCGCGGTGCTTCTCTGGCGCTGCCGCGGGCCCAGGTGGGCCGAGTCCTGCTGGTGGGCGTGCCCAATGTTCTCGGCTGGCACGCGCTGTCAATTTTCGGCGTGCAGGCGCTGGCCTCGGGGCGGGCGGCCATACTCGGCTTCACCATGCCGATCTGGACTGCCCTGCTGGGCGTGGCCTTCTTTGGTCAGCCAATGGCTGCTCGGCAGTGGATTGCCACCGCCTGCGCAGCAGCGGCTGTCGCGCTACTGCTCCATCACGAAATGGAAACCCTGGCCGGGCACCCAGCGGGTACCCTGTGGATGCTCGGTGCGGCGGCCGCCTGGGCGCTAGGCACGCTGCTGCTGGGGCGGGTTTCGGTGGCCCTGAGCACTGAAGCCATGACTATCTGGATGATCGGCCTGTGCCTGCCGCCGCTGTGGCTGCTGGCGCTCGCGCTGGAGCCCATGCCGAGCTGGCACTTGTCGCCGGAAGTGTGGTTCGGGCTGATCTACGGCAGCGTGGTGAATTACGGCATCGCCCAGATCATCTGGTTCACCATCGCGCGGCGGCTGCCGCCGTTGGCGAGCGCGTTGTCGGTCATGCTCATTCCCGTCATCGGCCTGGGGTCGGCGATGTGGATATCGGGCGAGCAGCCCTATCCGCAGGACTACGGCGCTGCGGCGCTGATCGTGGCCGCCCTGGCGTTCGGCCTGCTGGGCAAGCGGCCAGCCAAAGGCGGCGGCCCAACGCCTTCAGCGCGCGACCGCCACCAATCCTGAACCGGCTTCGCCAAAGCCGAAACCGGTTGGCGTAGCGGCGGACGACGCGGATACTCCCTGTTCCGCCACCAACTCCAGCGTCGCCGCATCGTAGGCGTAAAGCCGGCCGCCGCCCCGCACCCACAACCGCCGGCAGGAGACATCCGCCGCCAAGGCTTCCACGCCGTCGCGATGCGGCGCCCGTAACTGCGCGAGCGGCACCGGCCCATCGCGCCAGGCCAGCACCTGGACCGTGCCATTGCGCGTGTCGGCGATGAACAGCCGCTGCTGCTGCGGGCACTCTAGGGTGAATTGGTGAGGGGCGCTGACGCTGCCATCAACGGGAACACAAGCGGCCAGCCACGCCGCCGCAGCCGCGAGGATCAATCCTCTGAACACGTTATCCATCGTCCGCTCCTTGCATCAGTCCATCGACGGGCAGACAATACCGGACACTTTACCTGGTTAGAATAGACACTTCCCGATCCAATCCGGCAATCTGTACCGGTTTGTCGAGCAGTACAGTGCCGACCCGCGGAGCGAACACCATGCTGGAACTCGCCCTGGACAACGAAGGCGATCTCCCCCTCGTCGAACAGATCGTCGGCGGCGTGCGCACCCGTATCGAAGACCGCCTGTTACGCCCCGGCATGCGCCTGCCGCCGATCCGCCAACTCGCGGAAAGCCACGGCGTGTCGCGCTTCACCGTGGTGGAGGCCTACGACCGGCTGGTGGCGCTGGGTTACCTGCAGTCGCGCCGCGGATCCGGCTTCTACGTCGCCCCGCGCAATGTGCCGGCTGGCGCCGAAGCCGCCGCGCCGCTGGACCGCGCGGTGGACGTCGTGTGGCTGCTGCGCCAGGGTTTCGAGGAGCAGGGCGCCAAACTCAAGGCGGGATCGGGCTGGCTGCCCACATCCTGGATGGACGAGGAAGGCGTGCTGCGCAACCTGCGCGCCCTGACCAAGCGGCCGGACCTGCGGCCCACCTGCTATGGCACGCCCCAGGGTTACCTGCCGCTGCGCCGGCAACTGCAGTTGCGGCTGGCGGACCTTGGTATCGGGGCAGGGGTGGAACAGATCGTCCTCACCCATGGCGCCACCCAGGCGCTGGACCTCACGGCCCGGTATCTGGTGCGCCCCGGCGACACGGTGTTCGTGGACGACCCCGGCTACTGGAGCCTGTTCGGCAATCTGCGCCTGCTCGGCGCGCAACTGGTGGGCGTACCCCACACCGCCGACGGCCCCGATCCCGCGGCCATGGAAGCGCTGCTGCAGGAGCACCGGCCAAAGGTGTTCTTCACCCACTCCGTGCTGCACAACCCTACCGCGTCGAGCCTAGCGCCAGCCACCGCCCATCAGGTGCTCAAGCTGGCCGACCGGTACGATTTCCTCATCGTCGAAGACGACACCTACGCCGATTTTCAGCCCGACCCGAGCGCGCGCCTGGCGACCCTCGACCAGTTGCAGCGGGTGATCTACGTCGGCAGCTTCAGCAAGACGCTTTCCGGCAACCTGCGGGTCGGCTTCTTCGCCTGCCAGCGGGATCTGGCAAGTGCCCTGGCCGACATCAAGCTGCTCTCCTCCCTGACCACTTCGGAACTGAGCGAGCGCCTGGTCTACCGCATGCTCACCGAAGGGCACTACCGCAAATACATCGAGCGGCTGCACGCCCGGATGGCGGCCGCTACCGCCGTGACGCTACGCATGCTGGAGCGCCAGGGGCTCAAGCTCCACGCCGAGCCCAAGGGCGGCATGTTCGCCTGGGCCAGCGTGCCAGGCATCGACGACGCGGCCCCGCTGGCCAGCCGCG
>JBAWHH010000516.1:0-1852 GCA_049593715.1 Rhodocyclaceae bacterium | reverse complement strand
GCCGCATCGGCACCTTTGCCGGCGTGCGCGTATCCCCGGATGGGCGCGTGATCACCGAAGCGGAATGGACCCATCAGCATTGCCACTGGCTACCGGCGGAAGAGGACCGCGCCTTCGTCGCCTCCCTCATGGGCCGCGTGATCGAGCCGGGGAAATTCGCCGGCTGGATCGCCCCCCCGGCAGTGGGCATCAACCGCCAGGCGGTGGATTTCGAGTACGTGAGATTCGGCTAGAGGCGTGAAAAGGTGAAAAGGTGAAAAGGTGAAAAGGTGAAAAGGTGAAAAAGCTGTTGCGCGGCGGGGTTTTTCATCACCTCTTCACTTCTTCACCTTTTCACTGTTAACCCCCCTCCGACCCCTCAAGGAAACGCTGATGCCAACCGCCCCGACCGCCGACTACGCGCTGCAGCATCTCATCGACCCGGAGATCTGCATTCGCTGCAACACCTGCGAGGCGACTTGCCCGGTGAAGGCGGTTAGCCACGATTCGCGCAACTACGTGGTGGATTTCCGCGTCTGCAATTTCTGCAACGCCTGCCTTCCGCCTTGCCCCACCGGTGCCATCGACAACTGGCGCCAGGTGGTCAAGGCGCTACCCTACAGCCTGGACGACCAGTTTTCCTGGGAGACCTTGCCGCCCCAGGCGGAACTGGAAGTGGCGGCGGACGCGGAAGTCCCCACCGAAGTGCGGCAACTGACGGAAATCGCCACCGCCGGCCAGGGCGGCGCGGTGTCGCCGCCGTGGTCCGCCGCCCATCCCTATGTCAATCTGTACTCCACCGCCAAGCCGGCGCTGGCTACCGTGGCGGGCAATTTGCGCCTGACCGGAGACGGGGCATCGGCGGACATCCGCCACATCGTGCTGGATTTCGGCAGCACCGCGTTTCCGGTGCTGGAGGGCCAGACTATCGGTGTCGTCCCGCCCGGCGTGGATGTGAACGGCCAGCCCCATCACGTGCGCCTCTACTCCGTCGCCAGCCCGCGGGATGGCGAACGGCCGCGCTACAACAACCTGGCGCTGACGGTGAAGCGCGTTACCGAAGATCACGAAGGCCGGCCGGTGGCCGGGGTCGCCTCGAACTATCTGTGCGATCTCAAGGTGGGGGATCAGGTCAAGGTGGTCGGGCCCTACGGCACCAGCTACCTCATGCCCAACCATCCCGGCGCGTCGCTGCTGATGGTGTGCACCGGCACGGGGTCGGCCCCGATGCGTGCCATGACCGAGCGTCGACGCCGACGCATGGCCCTCAAGGAAGGCGGCGAACTGATGCTGTTCTTCGGCGCCCGACGCCGGGACGAACTGCCCTATTGGGGGCCGCTGATGAAGCTGCCGAAAGACTTCATCGACATCAACCTCGCTTTCTCCCGCGAGGCGGACCAGCCCAAGACCTATGTGCAGGATCTGATCCGCGCGCGCGGCGCCGACGTGGCCCGGCTGCTGCGGGACGAGCACTGCTACATCTACCTCTGCGGCCTGAAGGGCATGGAAGCCGGTGTGCTGGAAGCACTTCGAGACGTGGGCCGCCAGCACGGCCTGGACTGGGAAAAACTGCGCCCCGAACTGCAGGCCCAAAGCCGCTTGCACATCGAGACCTATTGAGCGGCCGGAGCGATGGGCGAGTTTGAAACGATCAGGCTGGCAATCTCCGACGGTGTGGGGGAACTGACGCTCCATCGTCCGGAAAAGCTCAATGCCTTCAACGCGGCGATGCACGAGGAGTTGCGCGCCGCTTTCGACGCCATCGAGGGTGCCGCGCAGGCCCCCGAGCCGCTGCGCGCCCTGATTCTCACCGGCGCCGGCCGCGCCTTCTGTGTCGGGCAGGATCTTTCCGAACGTCGGCGCGGCCCTGGCG
>JBAWHH010000515.1:0-2033 GCA_049593715.1 Rhodocyclaceae bacterium | reverse complement strand
GCCGTCGGGCAGGCATACCGGAAAATCGCGGTCGAGGAGTCGAAACGCGTGCTCTATGTAAGCATGACGCGGGCCCGAGACCTGATGATCGTCGCCGTCCCACACAAGAAACCCACGGGCCCGTGGCTCGCCACGCTCGATGCCCCCTGGTTGATGCCGGGCATAGACGACGCTGTGATCACGTTGCCGAACGGGAACACGATCCCCCTGCTGACTATGCCCACCTGCGAGGAAGAAGACCACGCCTCAGATTCGGAAACGTTAAGGTGGTATCGCGATCCTTCGACACGGCAAAGCCGCCTTCCGCGGATTTTCAATCCTTCGATGGCCGAATCTCCTGCGATGATGGTTTCCGAATCCGTATCGATCGGCCAGCGGCTAGCCATCAACGGATCAGTCGATATGACTGCTGTTGGGCATGCCGTTCACGCGGCACTGGCTCTTGCGTTCACCGACCGGTCCAAAAGGATCAATACCGCGGACGTGGAGGTCATTCTCCGCGGCTATCACCTGTTGAGCCACATCTCGCCCGCCGCCTTTGCTAACCAAGTACATGCGGTGTCCCAGTGGATCGGAACCAGGTGGCCGTTGGCGAGAGCCTTTCCCGAGTGGCCCGTCGAGTCGACGTTGCCAAACGGACAGGTCGTCAATGGGCGCATCGACTTGCTCCTCGACATAGGGGAAAACTGGATCCTGTTCGACCACAAGAGCAATCCCGGTGCGAAATCGGATTGGCCTGAGATTGCCAGCACCCATGGCGGGCAGCTGCTTTCCTATAAACAGGCCATCGAGGTCGCTTCTGGAAAGCCAGTGAAGGAAATCTGGCTCTTGCTGCCCGTTTCTGCCGGCGCGATCCGCGTCGAGGAGGCGAACGTGAAATGACTAGGGCGTGTTCACAGTAGCCAGATATAGGCACATGCGACATGCAAGAAGGCGTTGAACCGATCGGCGAGTTTGTCGTAGCGGGTCGCGAGGCGGCGAAACTGCTTGAGACGATTGAAGAATCGCTCGACGAGGTTGCGCGCCTTGTATCGATGCCAGTCGACCGTTCGCAGCGTGTTGCGGTTGCTGCGCGGGGGAATGATGGCCTCGGCCCCCGCTGCGTTGATGGTGGCGACCAGCGCATCGCTGTCGTAACCCTTGTCGGCAATGACGGCGTCTGTCGGAATCCCCTCGACCAAATCTGCCGCCTGGGTGACGTCGGCCACTTGGCCAGCTGTCAGAATGAGGCGGATTGGATTGCCCAGGGCATCCACGCAAGCATGGATCTTAGTGGTCAAGCCGCCGCGCGAACGGCCGATCGCCTGATCGCCACCGTTTTTTTGGGCGCGCCGGCCGCATGCTGGTGGGCGCGAACGATGGTAGCGTCGATGAAGAGCTCTTCCATGTCGGCATCACCTTGCAAGGCCGCTGCGACCCGCTGCCAAACGCCATATGTTTCCCAGCGGGCAAAGCGGACATATACCGAGTGCCAGTTGCCCAGTTCCTTCGGCAAGTCCCGCCAGGGGCAGCCCGTCCGGGCCAAATACAGCACCGCCTCGACAAACCGCCGGTTGTCCACGGCACGCCCCCCTTTGTCCGTGGGCTTGCCAGGCAACAAATCCGCAATCCGCGCCCACTGCGCATCATTCAACATCCGCCGATCCATGTGCAACATCCAAATTCCAGGAAGGAAACACATATGGCGCCTACTGTGAACAGGCCCTAGAAATGACTGACATCAAGCCCCTGACCGACCTGCGACCGGAACGCTTCGACCGGCCGGACATCCTCAAGCAACTCAACGCCGCGAGCCGCAAGCTGGCTGAACTCAAGGGGGTCGCGGGCTCGATGCCGAACCAGGGCATCCTCATCAGCACCCTCGGCCTGCAGGAAGCCAAGGACAGTTCCGAGATCGAGAACATCTTCACCACCCACGACGAACTGTTCCGCGACGCGGCGTTCCCCGAAGTCGCCGGCAGCGCCGCCACCAAGGAAGTGGCGCGCTATCGCCAGGCGCTGCGGGTGGGCTTCGACGCCGTGCGCAACAGCGG
>JBAWHH010000514.1:0-4031 GCA_049593715.1 Rhodocyclaceae bacterium | reverse complement strand
CCCGCATCCTTCAACGAAAAAGCCGGGCGGGGCAACATGCCGATTCGGTACAGGAACGGCAACTGCAGCAGCAACTGCAAGATTCCGCCGCCGAATACCGCCCAGGCCAGCGCTTTGACGGGCGGGTCGAAATAGGGGGCGGCGAACAGCGCAACGCCGATGAACGAGAGATTGAGTAGGACTGGCGTGAAGGCAGGTATGGCGAAGCGGCTCCAGGTGTTGAGCACGCCAGCGGCCAGCGACGTCAGGGAAATGAAAAAGATGTAGGGGAAGGTGATACGGGTGAGTTCAACCGTCAGGTCGAACTTCTGCGCGTCCGCGGCGAAACCGGGGGCGGAAACGTAAATGATCCAGGGCGTGGCGACGACCCCGAGCAACGTCACCAACAGCACCGCCAGGCCGAGCAGGGTGGTGACGTGGTTGACCAGCAGGCGCGTTTCATCTTCTCCGCACCGGTTTTTATACTCAGAGAGGATGGGTACGAAGGCTTGGGAGAACGCCCCCTCGGCGAACATGCGTCGCAGCAAGTTGGGCAGGCGGAAAGCGACGAAAAACGCGTCGGTAGCAAGGCCGGCGCCGAAGGCGCGGGCGATGACGAAATCGCGCACGAAGCCCAGGATGCGAGAGAGCAAGGTCATGCTGCTGACCGTGGCGAGGGCGCGAAGTAGATTCATCGTGGTGCGGTCGCTGATGGGATGGTGGGGACTGGCCTGCCGGGTGCCAGGTCCAGGCTTCCTTCTGCCGCGGCCTTTTCGGCGCAGTAGGCTGGCGGCGAGGCCGTTCCGGCTGGGGCCTGCCGGGCTCTTGGTCCGGACTGGCGCGCGCCGTGTTCGCGCAGTCAAAGCGTCAAAGCTTCCCGGCGCTGCGCAGGCGCTGAATCACCTGGCGGCGAAACGCACCTGCCTGGAGCCGCAATTCGTGAAGCTTTCTGCGGACGGCGATATAGGCCGGGTGCTGGCGGACCGCGCCGAACGCCCATTCCTTGAAGCGCGTGATTGCTTCATAGGATCGCCGGAACCAGGTGATGGTCAGCAGTTGCGGTTTTGTCGAGTTGAAAATGTGAGCCACCAGGGCGGTGCCGACCACTTTTGCCGACATGAAGGTGATGACCCCCGGAACGAAGGCGCCGTGGGCGATGAACAGCAGGCCCACCACCTTGAAGGGCAGCATGACCACGACGGGAACGGCAAAACACGCCAAGGCGGCGAAGGGTGGCAGGGCGCGCAGCCGGGCGTTCAGCGCCTGCAGCAGCGGCAGCGCCATGAGGGAGCGCATGAACGCCGCCAGCGGATCCCACATCCACTCCCACAGCCAGATGAGCGCCGCGGCGAGGAGGACCAGCGGCGCGGTGATCAGACGTTTCAGTTCTTGGACCATGCCAGGATGTTCGGGGCGGCGAGGCCGTCGCCGCCCTATTCGGTGACGAAAATGCTGCTGAGGGTTTCCAGCCGCTCCAGGGCCATGCCGCAGCCGCGCACCACGCAGGTGAGCGGGTCTTCTGCCACCACCACCGGCAGTCCCGTCTCCTCCATCAGCAGGCGGTCGATGTCCCGCAGCAGGGCGCCGCCGCCGGTGAGCACCATGCCCCGCTCGGCGATGTCGGCGCCCAGTTCGGGGGGCGTCTGCTCGAGGGCAGACTTCACCGCGCTGACGATGGCGTTGAGGGAATCGGTAAAAGATTCGAGGATCTCGTTGGACGAGACGGTGAAGGTGCGGGGAACGCCTTCAGCGAGGTTGCGGCCCTTGACCTGCATCTGCCGCACGTCGAAGCCGGGGAAAGCCGTGCCCAGTTCCATCTTCACCGCCTCGGCCGTGGTTTCGCCGATCAGCATGCCGTAGTTGCGGCGGATGTAATTGACGATCGCCTCGTCGAGCTTGTCGCCGCCCACCCGCACCGATCCCGAATAGACCAGCCCCCCCAGAGCGATCACGCCTACCTCGGTGGTGCCGCCGCCAATGTCCACGACCATCGAACCCGTTGCCTCGGCGACCGGCAGTCCGGCGCCGATGGCGGCGGCGATCGGCTCCTCGATCAGATAAACCTGGCTGGCGCCCGCACCGAGGGCCGATTCGCGGATGGCTCGTCGCTCCACCTGGGTCGATCCGCACGGAACGCAGATGATGATGCGCGGACTCGGTGACAGCAGCCGCGTGGTGTGCACCCTGCGGATGAACTGCTTGAGCATCTGCTCCGTAGCGGTGAAATCGGCGATCACGCCGTCTTTCATGGGCCGGATGGTGGTCAAGTTGCCGGGCGTGCGGCCCAGCATTTGCTTGGCGGCGTGGCCGACGGCCTGAATCGTCTTCCTGGCGTTGGGGCCGCCTTCGCTGCGAATGGCGACGACCGAAGGTTCATCGAGGACCACGCCCTTGCCGCGGGCATAGATGAGGGTGTTGGCGGTACCCAGGTCGATGGCGAGATCGTTGGAGAAATACGAGCGCAGGCGTCCCATCTTGGCGAGTGGCATGTTATGGCGATCGCGGAATGATACCGTGCGAGGCATCGCCCGTTGGCGTGTCCGTCACATCGGGGCCAGCGTTTCCAATGCTTCGCCTAATCAAGGCGGGCCGGAACCCGGTCGCCCGGCATGTCTCAGGCAAGCTTTTCGCCATGCTCCCGCGTCGCATGAAAGCGAACCTTGGGCCATTTTTCCATCGTCACGTCCAGGTTGTAGCGGTTGGTGGCGAGATAAACCGGGTTGCCGTCCACGTCGGCGGCGAGGCGGTTGTACTGCTCGCGCTCGAAGTTGCGGCGCGTCGATTCGTCCGGGAACGTAAGCCAGCGGGCGGTGTAGATGTCCGCCGGCTCGAAAATTGCGTCCGCCTTGTACTCGGTCTGCAACCGCTGCGCCACCACCTCGAACTGCAACTGCCCCACTGCTCCCAGCAGCAGGTTGCCGCCGGCCAGGGATTCGAACACCTGGATCGCGCCCTCTTCACCGAGTTCCTGCAGACCCTTCTGCAGTTGTTTCGTCTTGAGCGGGTCGCGGGCGCGGGCGGCGCGGAACAACTCCGGCGAGAAGTAGGGAATCCCTTTGAAACCGAGGTCTTCGCCCCCGGTGAGGGTGTCGCCAATGTGCAACTGGCCGTGGTTGTGGATGCCGATGATGTCGCCGGCGACCGCGTCCTCCATCAGCACGCGCTCGTTGGCCATGAAGGTCATGGCGTTGGCGAGCTTGATCTCGCGGCCCAGGCGGACGTGCTTGACCTTCATCCCAGACTCGTAGCGCCCGGAGCAGACGCGAAAGAAGGCGATGCGGTCACGGTGTCGCGGGTCCATGTTGGCCTGGATCTTGAACACGAAGCCGGAGAACGGGGCCTCGGTCGGTTGGACCATCCGATCACCCCCATCCCGCGGTTGGGGTGGCGGCGCCCATTCCATGAGGGCATGGAGGATCTCCTGGACACCGAAGTTGTTGATCCCCGAGCCGAAAAACACGGCTGTTTGTTTTCCGGCGAGGAAGGTCTGCAGATCGAATGGGCTGCTGGCTTCGCGGATCAGTTCCACGTCGTGGCGCAACTGGCCGACCTCGCCGGGATAGAGTTGATCGAGCAGCGGATTGTCGATGCCGTCGATCTGCTCCCCGGTCGAGCGCCGTTCCTCGCCGGGCGTGAAGCGCAGCAGGCGGTCGTTGAGCAGTTGATACACACCGCGGAAGACTTTTCCCATGCCCACCGGCCAAGTGATCGGAGCGCACTCGATCTTGAGCACGGATTCGATTTCGGCCATCAGATCAAATGGCTCGCGCACCTCGCGGTCGAATTTGTTGATGAAAGTGATGATCGGCGTGTCGCGCAGGCGGCACACGTCCAGCAGCTTGATTGTTTGGCTTTCCACCCCTTTGGCGGCGTCGATCACCATCACCGCGGCGTCGACGGCCGTCAGCACCCGATAGGTGTCTTCGGAGAAGTCCTCGTGGCCCGGGGTGTCGAGCAGGTTGATGGTGTGCCCCGCGTACTCGAACTGCATCACCGAGCTGGTCACGGAAATCCCGCGCTGTTTCTCCACTTCCATCCAGTCGGAACTGGCG
>JBAWHH010000513.1:0-1772 GCA_049593715.1 Rhodocyclaceae bacterium | reverse complement strand
CTCACCGCCTGGTGGAGAGCCGTCGCGTCGGGGGCAAGGTGCGCCAGGTCACCTTGCTCAATCTGGGCCGCCATTTCTCGCTGGACAAAGCGCACTGGCCGGATTTGTGTCAGCGCCTGGACCAACTGCTGTCCGGGCAGCAGGCGCTGATGCCGGAGAGCGTCCCGGAGAGCGTGGAGCGCTGCGCCCAGCACTGCTTTGCCCGGCTGGTGGCGCAAGGCGGTGGACAGAGCTGCGCGGCCTCGTCTGGGTCGGCCGCCTCGCCCCCCGAGTTTGCCGAAGTCGATGCCGAGAGCCTGGAGCTGACCCAGCCGCGCTCGATCGGCGTCGAACACGTGGCGCTGGCGGCGATGCGCGAGCTGGGCTTCGAGCCGCTGCTGGCCTCCCTGGGGATCAACGCCGTGATGCGCACCGCGATCGTCGCTTCGATCATCGCTCGCATGGCCATGCCGGGCTCGGAGTTGGCCAGCCATCGCTGGCTGGTGGGCACCAGCGGACTGGGCGATTCTCTGGACGTGGATCTGGCGGGGTTGCCTTTGTCGCGCTTGTACCGTGCCTCCGATCTGTTGATGAAGCACCATGACGAGATCGAGACCCAACTGTTCGCCCGGATCGAAACGCTGTTCGCTCTGGAGACGAGCATCACGCTGTATGACCTGACCAACACCTATTTCGAAGGCTCCCAGGCGGGCAATCCCAAGGCGGCGCGGGGGCATTCAAAGGAAAAGCGCAGCGATTGTCCGCTGGTCACCCTGGGCGTGGTGTGCGATGCCAGTGGCTTCATCCGCTGTTCGCGGGTGTTCGCCGGCAACGCGGTGGAGTGCCGCACCCTGGAGGGAATGCTCACGGATCTGGGCGCGCCCGCCGGGGCCCTGGTGGTGATGGATCGGGGCATTGCCACGGCGGCCAATCTGGCCTGGCTGAAGGAACACGGCTATCGCTATCTGGTGGTCAGCCGCGAGCGGCAGCGTCGCTTCGATGCGGCGGCAGCCATCGCTTTGCCCTCGGCCGGGGAGCAGACGATCCAGGTGGTGCGCGAACTCGCCGAGGATGGCCAGGAGGTGCGCCTGCAGTGTTATTCCCCGGCGCGGGCGCAGAAGGAGAGCGCGATCATGGCGCACTTTTGCGCCCGCTTCGAGGCCGGCCTGAGCAAGCTGGCCGCCGGCTTGACGAGCCCACGCGGGCAGAAGCGGGCCGACCGGGTGCAAGAGCGCATCGGTCGCCTGAAGGCGGCCAGTCGCGGGGCCGCACAGCATTACACCGTGAGCCTGGATACCGATGCCAGCGGACAGACGGTCACGGCCTTGCGCTGGGAGAAGACCCCGGTTGCCGGCACGATGCTGACCGATCCGGGCGTCTATTGCCTGCGCAGCAATGAACTGTCCTGGGATACCGAACAGTTGTGGCGGACCTACATGATGCTCACCGATCTGGAGGCGGTATTCCGCAGCCTGAAGGGTGAGCTGGGCTTACGCCCGATCTTTCATTCGAAGGAAGAACGCACCGATGGCCACTTGTTCATCTCGGTGCTGGCTTATCAGTTCGTCCAGGCCATCCGCCACCGCTTGAAGGCGCAAGGCATCCATGAATCGTGGGCCGCATTGCGTGAGATCCTGACCGTACAGCGGCGCGTCACCGCCAGTTTCACCCAGAAAGACGGCCGCACCTTACATGTGTGTCAGCGCCGGTGTGAAATCCGTAGAAATTGGGCGGGTTGAAATTGGTGCGGGCGAGGATGCTGAGGACATGGCATTGGTTGGGCAGTCATGAAT
>JBAWHH010000512.1:0-2215 GCA_049593715.1 Rhodocyclaceae bacterium | reverse complement strand
TGTGGGTGATGCCCACGCCGGGTGATGCCCTCGTGCTGGTCGCCATCGGACTGGTCGGCTTGCTGGCGCTGCTGGTTCTGGACAGGGCCGCCGCCGCCGCACCTTTGCCCCTTGCGGCACCGGCGCTCTATGCCTACCTGCCGGCGCTGGCGGCGGTGGACTGGGCGCTCGTCGGCGGCCCGCCCGCCCGCCGCATGCTGCTGGCGGTGGCCCTGGTCGCCGCTGTGCTTGCCTACCTTTGGCGGCGGCTGCCCCGCGCCGGTGCCTGGACAGTGGTCCCCAGCCGATGAAATCCGCTTTCACCGTGTCCGTGACCGACCTGCTCGCCGGCCTGGAGGGGCGAGGCGTGCATCTCTGGTACGAGGGCCCCCAACTGCGCTTTCGCGCCCCCCAGGGCGCCCTGGGCGCCGAGCAGCGTGCCGAACTGGCGGCGCGCCGCGACGAAGTCCTGGCGGCCCTGCGCGCCCGAGACGCCGCACAGACGACTTTTGCGCCCCTGTCCTACGGCCAGCGCTCGCTCTGGCTGGTGCAGCAACAGAATCCGGCAAGCGTCGCCTATAACGTGGCGTTTGCGCTCAGCATAAGGTCGCCGCTGCCACCCCAGCGGCTACGCGAGGCTTTGCAGGCGCTGGCGGATCGCCACGCCATCCTGCGTACCACTTACGTGCCGGTGGACGGACAGCCGCAGCAGCGTATCGCCGGCGAAGCGGCAGCGCCGCTGGAGGTGCTGGAGCGCCCCGGGCTGGACGACGCGGCGCTGCATGCGCTTCTGGCAGCCGACTACGCCCGAGCCTTCGACCTGGTCAACGGCCCGGTGTGGCGCTGCACGCTGGTCACGCGGGCGCCCGAAGATCACGCGTTCTTGCTGTGTGCTCATCACATCGCCACCGATGGGTGGTCGCTGCTGGTCATGCTCGACGAACTGCGGCAGTGGTTGTCCGGCCTCGCCGCCGGACGCGCGCCGGTTCTGCCTTTGCCCGGGCACGCCTATGCCGACTACGTGACATGGCAGCGCGAGATGCTGGCCGGGCCCGAGGGGAAGGCGCTGGGCCGCTACTGGGAAGACAAACTGCGTCTGCCACGTGCCGAAGTTGAACTTCCCGGCGACCGGCCACGCCCGCCGCACAAGTCTTTCCGCGGCGCCAGTCTGGAGTTTCGGCTGGCGGCGCCGCTCACGGCCCGGCTGCAGCAATTCGCCAAGGCCGAGGGCACAACCCTGTTCGTGCTGATGCTCGCCGCCTTCAAGTTGCTGCTGCACCGCTGGAGCGGGCTCGAGGACATTGTCGTCGGCACGCCGACCCTGGGCCGCGCCAAGGGACAGTTCGACCGCACCCTGGGCGACTTCATGAACCCGGTTCCGCTGCGCACCCAGGTACTGCCGGCGATGGATTTCCGCAGCCTCCTCGGCAGCGTGCGGCAAACGCTGGTGGAGGCCCTGGACCATCAGGATTTCCCCTTCGCCCGCATCGTCGAACGGCTTCAGCCAGTCCGTGACCCGAGCCGTTCGCCGCTGTTCGAGACGGCTTTCGTGCTGCAGCGTTTCGACGCATTCGGTGATCTCAGTGCCCTTCTCAATGCCGCTCCCGAGGATGCCTGGCGTGACTTCGGCGGCTTGCAAGTGCAGCCCTATGCGCTGGCGCAACAGGATGGGCAGTTCGATCTGTCCCTCGGTCTGGTGGATACGGGCGCCAGCCTCTCGGGTGCTTTCAAATACAACACGGATCTTTTCGAGGGAGAGACGATCGAGCGGCTGCTGGGTCACTACGAGCGGCTGCTGGAGGCACTGCTGGAGCGGCCCGGGGTGCCGATCGACAAACTGGCGATGCTCGGAGAGGAGGAACGGCGGCAGCTTCTGCTCGGTTGGAACAGCACCGCGGCGGACTACGCGCGCGAGCAGACCGTGCATGGCCTGTTCGAAGCGCAGGTGCAGCGCACCCCCGAGGCGCCGGCGCTGCAGTTCGAAGGCGAAGTGCTCAGCTACCGCGAACTGAACACGCGCGCCAATCGTCTCGCCCATCACCTGCGCAGTCTGGGCGTGGGTCGGGGCGCGCTGGTGGGCGTGTGGCTGGAGCGCTCGGTAGAGATGGTCGTGGCCGTACTGGGCGCGCTCAAAGCCGGGGCGGCGTACATACCCCTGGATCCGGCATTCCCGCAGGAGCGCATCGACTACATGATGGCCGACGCCGCGCTGGCGCTCGTCCCGACACAACAGCGC
>JBAWHH010000511.1:0-2226 GCA_049593715.1 Rhodocyclaceae bacterium | reverse complement strand
GCCGACTGCACACCTTGCCCTTAAGAACGGGATTGGCCAGATCCTCATAGTTCTGCACCGTTTCGGGCTTCACCGCGTCGCGGTTGTAGATGATCACTCTGGCGCGGGTGGAAAAGGCGAACCAGCGCTCGGTACGCAGATTTTTCGGAATGCGCGCTTCGAGCGTGCTCGACTTCACCGGCGCAAACAGGCCCAACTCGTCGGCCTTGGCCAGCCGCGCGGCATCGACGGTGATGAACACGTCCGCCGGGCTGGCCGAACCTTCGTTGCGCAGCCGCTCCAGCAGTTCGTCTTCTTTCGCCTCGATGCGGTTGATGGTGATGCCGGTCTGCTTGGTGAAATTGGCGTACAGCGCCTCGTCGGTCTGATAGTGGCGCGCGGAGTAGAGGTTGAGTACCTTCTCCTCCGCATTTGCAGCAAGGGCGGCGGCGGAAAGTGCACAAAACGCGAGGAAGCGGGCGGGAGCCTTCATTGGGCGAGTTCCTTGGTTGAGGTGTTCCCATGATAATGCGAACGCTTCGCATTGAGAAGCCCGGCTCGCCACCGCCCGGGAGGGGGCTCAGAACAGGCGCATGTTTCCCATGCCGAGCAGCCCCAGCACGCCGATGGCGATCAAATACAGTGCGACGATCTGGGGGAAACGCTTGGGGAGAACGAAGATCAGGATGCCGGCGGCGAGGGCCAGCACGGGAGCGACATTCAGATGGAGTTGCATGGCAAGTCAGGGGATGGCAATCGGTTGGGTTGAGTCTGTCGAGCGGTGGGGCGCGGTCGGCGCGCGAACCTGCCGCGACCCGTTGGCGGGAGCAATCTTACGCCGTCACCTGGGCCAGCGCCGGCTATCATCGCTTACGTTGATGCGAATTCGGAGGATGGGTCTATGCGCCTGGACGACCAGCGCGAAAGCGACAATGTGGAAGACCGCCGCGGCGGGGGAGGTGGCATCGGCAGCGTGCGCGGGGGAGTGGGCATCGGCGCGGTTGTGGTCGCCCTGGCCGCCAGCTATTTCTTCGGCATCGACCCATCGGTCGTGCTGAACATCGCCTCGAATATGGGCGGCCCGGCGCAGCAGGCGGTTCCGGCCCAGAAACCGCCCGCCGGCGATGAGGCGGCGCGCTTCGTGTCCAAAGTGCTGGCCGAGACCGAAGACACCTGGGAAGCCATCTTCCGCGAAAGCGGCAAACAGTACCGCCGGCCCAAACTCGTGCTGTTCACCGGATCCACGCCCACGGCTTGCGGTACCGGTGCCACCGCCATGGGCCCTTTCTATTGTCCGGGCGACCAGAAGGTCTACATCGACCTCGCCTTCTACCGCGATCTGCGGGATCGCTTCCAGGCTCCCGGCGAGTTCGCCCAGGCTTACGTCATCGCCCACGAAGTCGGACACCACGTGCAGAACCTGCTGGGGATTTCCGGCAAGGTGCATCAGGCCCAGCAGCGCGCGACGTCGAAGGCCCAGGCCAACGCCCTGTCGGTGCGGCTGGAGCTGCAGGCCGACTGCTTTGCCGGCGTGTGGGGCGGCCGGGCCGACCGCATGAAGCAGATCCTCGAACCGGGCGAAGCCGAACAGGCCCTGGCCGCCGCCAGCGCCATCGGCGACGACCGTCTGCAAAAACAGTCCCGCGGCTACGCCGTGCCCGAGAGCTTCACCCATGGCACCTCGAAGCAGCGGGTGCAATGGTTCAAGCGTGGAATGGAAAGCGGCGACATCCGCAAGTGCGATACCTTCAAGGCGCGGGCTTGAGCCGCGGCGGCCTGAAATAGCCCGGCGGCCGTCGGCGCCCCGGGCGCGGTTCCCATTGGGATGGTGGCCGTCCGGGGTGATGAAGCCGCTTTTCGTCGAGCCAACCCGGTGCCGCCTACGCGACGAATGCCCCCACGGGACAGCGGGAATCGCACCGGGAATGGCTGGCGAGGCCGCCCTGGGTGGCGAGGGCGGCGGCGAGGGTGATGGGGGATAGGTTGCGTACTGGCAGGCCCAGGAGCACTTTGAGATGGGCCGCCAAGCCGATGCGCAGACTGGGAAGGGCGGGCAGGTTGGGCAGGATCATCTGCAGTTGGACGCTGCTGGCCGTACTCTGGCCTGTGCCTAGCGATATCGGCTGGAGCGGAACGAGCAGGGCGAGTTTGGCACGGATGAGTGCCATGGCATTGAGCGCGAAGGGGTCGATTCCCAGCGCGGCGCGGATATTGGCCAGCGCTGCCAAGGCGCCCAACAGGTTTGCC
>JBAWHH010000510.1:0-4213 GCA_049593715.1 Rhodocyclaceae bacterium | reverse complement strand
GAGATCGATCCCGCCAACGCGGCCAAGGATCCCAAGACCTCCCTGCAGGAGTGGCTGCAAAGCCGCCGCCACCGTCTCCCCGAGTACGTGCTGACGAACGCGCGGGGCGAAGCCCATGCCCAGGAATTCGAGGTTCAATGCCGGGTCGATGAACTCGGCCTGGCTGGCACCGGTGTCGGTGCGAACCGCCGTGCCGCGGAGCAGGAAGCTGCCCGCCATGTTCTTTCACGCTTGAAGACCCAATGAGCAACCTGCTGCGCACCGGCTTCGTCGCCATCATCGGCCGGCCCAACGTGGGCAAGTCCACGTTGCTGAACCGGCTGATCGGGCAGAAGATCAGCATCACCTCCGCCAAGGCGCAGACAACGCGCCATACGGTGCGGGGTATCCTGACCACGGCCACCGAACAGTTCGTTTTCGTGGACACGCCGGGATTCCAGACCCGCCACAAGAACGCCCTAAATCGCATCATGAACCGCAGCGTCGTGCAGTCGTTGGCGGCGGTGGACGTGATCCTGTTCGTCATCGAAGCGGGGCGTTTTGCCGCCGCCGACCGCGCCCTGCTGCCGTTTCTGCCGGCCGGCGTTCCGGTCGTGGCGGTGATCAACAAGGTCGATCGGCTGGAGCGCAAGGACGAACTGCTGCCCTTCCTTGCCATGCTGAGCCAGGAACTGCCCGGCGCCGAATTCGTTCCCGTCAGCGCGGTCAAGACTATCGGGATCGAGGAACTGCTGAAAGTCGTGGGAGCGCATCTGCCGGAAGGGGAGCCGCTGTTCGAGGCGGACGCGATCACCGATCGCAGCGAACGCTTCCTTGCCGCCGAGTTCCTGCGCGAGAAATTGTTCCGCCGCCTGGGCGAGGAACTGCCCTACGGGCTGACGGTGGAGATCGAGCGTTTCGAGCAGGAAGGCGAGCTGCGGCGCATCCACGCCGCCATCATCGTGGACCGCACGTCCCACAAGGCCATGGTGATCGGAAAAGGTGGGGAGCAGCTCAAGACGATGGCCAGCGAGGCACGGCGCGACATGGAGCAGTTGTTCAGCGGCAAGGTGTTTCTGGAAGTGTGGGTGAAAGTGCGCGGCGGCTGGGCCGACGACGAGCGGGCGCTGCGCAGCCTGGGGTACGAGTAGCGCCGGACATGGCGGGCGAAAGGAAGCGCGTCGACGGCGAAACCGGCTTCGTGCTGCATGCCTACCCGTTCCGGGAAACCAGTTCCATCGTCGAAGTGTTCTCCCGCGACCACGGCCGGGTGCCTTTGGTAGCGCGGGGCGCACGGCGCCCGCGCTCTCAGTTGCGCGGGGTGCTGATGGAGTTTCAGCCCCTGGAACTGGCCTGGTTTGGCGCCGGGGAACTGCTCACCCTGGCCAAGGCCGAGTGGCTGGGCGGGCAGCGGCTGCTTACTGGGCGGGCCCTGCTGTTCGGGTACTATCTCAACGAGTTGCTGCTGCGCTTGCTGGCGCGCGAGGATCCCCATCCTTCCCTGTTCGACAGCTACTGGTCCGTTCTGCGCAATCTGGCCCTCGCCGATGCCGGACCGGCTCTGCTGCGGCGTTTCGAACTCGTACTGTTGCGGGAGATCGGCTACGGCCTTAGCCTGGAGCGCGATGCGGAAAGCGGCGATCCGGTGCGTGGCGACTGGAACTACGCTTACCTGCTGGAGCGCGGCCCGGTGGTGGCGGCGACGCCTCCCGACAGCGGCATCTTCATCTCCGGCAAGGCGCTGCTCGGCATGGCGCGGGACGACTACAGCGCACCGGAAACGCTGCATCAGAGCAAAATTCTGATGCGGGCCCTGATCAATCATTACCTGGGCGGAAGATCATTGAACTCCCGCCGCGTTTTCAAGGAGTTGCAGGAACTGTGAGCACCTACCCGATCGAGTTGGGCGTCAATATCGACCACGTGGCGACGCTGCGCCAGGCGCGGCGCACCTACGAACCGGATCCGGTCTGGGCGGCGGTGGAGGCCCACCTCGGCGGGGCGGACGGCATCACCGTGCATCTGCGCGAAGATCGCCGCCATATCCAGGACGAAGACGTACGCCGCCTGCGCGAACTGACCCACATCAAGCTGAATCTGGAAATGGCTGCCACCGACGAGATGGTCGGCATCGCCCGCACGCTCAAGCCGGAAATGGCCATGCTGGTGCCGGAAGGGCGGGAGGAGATCACCACCGAAGGCGGGCTGGATATCGTCGGCCAGGAAGCCCGGCTGACCGGAGTCGTCGGGCGCCTGGCGGAGGCGGGCATCGTTTCCAGCGTGTTCATCGACCCAGACCTGGCCCAGGTGGAAGCGGCGGCGCGCATCGGTGCGCGGGTGTGCGAAATCCACACCGGCCCCTATGCCCACGCTTTCTACGCCCGGGGGCGGGACGCCGAGAGCGCCGCCGTGCGGGTGGAACTGGACAAGATCCGCGCCGCGGGGCGGGCGATCCGCGATCTCGGCATGCGCTTCAATGCCGGCCACGCCCTGACCTACTTCAACGTGCAGCCGGTGGCGGCGCTGGAAGGCGTGCGTGAGCTGCACATCGGCCATGCCATCGTCAGCCGCGCCGTGTTCGTCGGCATGCGCGAAGCGGTGCGGGAAATGAAGCGCCTGATGCGCGAAGCGGCGCAGCGCGGCGCGGCGTGATCTACGGCATCGGTACCGACATCTGCGCCGTGGCGCGCATGGAAAGCCTGCTGGCGCGCTATGGCGGCCGGCCGGGGCGGCGCATCCTCACCGATGCCGAGCAGGCCGACCTTGCCCGGGCGCATTCGCCAGCGCGATTCCTCGCCAAGCGTTTCGCCGCCAAGGAGGCGTTCAGCAAAGCCATGGGCACGGGTTTCCGGTCGCCGGTGACGCTGCATTCCGTGGGTGTTGGCCATGACCCTCACGGCAAGCCGGTGCTGGAGTTTGCCCCGGCGCTGGCCGAACTGATGAATCATCGCCGGTTGCGCGCCCATGTCAGCATCACTGACGAACAGGATTTCGCCGTGGCGTTCGTCGTTGTCGAACAGGAAACCTGAGCCGTGATTTCTTCCCAACAGCCTCGTGGTCCGGTCATGCTGGATGTTGCCGGGACCGAACTCACCGACGAGGAGCGAATCACGCTCAGCCACCCTCTGGTGGGTGGCGTGATCCTGTTTACGCGCAACTACGCCTCGCCCGAGCAACTGGCGGCGCTGACCGCCGAAATCCACGCCCTGCGCGCTCCGCCCCTGCTGGTGGCGGTGGATCACGAAGGCGGACGGGTGCAGCGTTTCCGCGAAGGCTTCACCCGCCTGCCGCCAATGCGGGCGCTGGGCGCGCTCTGGGACAGCGACCGAAATGGCGCACTGCGGGCGGCACGCGCCGTTGGCCATGTGCTCGCCGCCGAGCTGCGCGCTTGCGGCGTGGACCTGAGCTTCACGCCGGTGCTGGATCTGGACCACGGCCCCAGCGGCGTCATCGGCGACCGCGCGTTCCATCGCGACCCGGCGGTGGTGACCACCCTGGCCAATGCCCTGATCGACGGCCTCGCGGAAGCGGGAATGTCCAGCGTCGGCAAACATTTCCCCGGCCACGGTTTTGTCGCCGCCGATTCCCACCTTGCCCTGCCGGTGGACAACCGTTCCTACGCGGTGATTGCGGCCGACGATCTGGAACCGTTCCAGAAGCTGATTCCCGTGCTGGGGGGCGTGATGCCCGCCCACATCATTTTCGATCAGGTGGATGCCCGGTATACCGCCGGCTTTTCGCCATCCTGGCTGCAAGTCGTTTTGCGCCAGCGGCTGGGTTTTCGCGGGGCGGTGTTCAGCGACGATCTTTCCATGGAAGGCGCCAGCGTCGCTGGCGACGTTGTCGCCCGCGCCACGGCCGCTGTTCTGGCCGGCTGCGACATGGTGCTGGTGTGCAATGCCCCAGCAGCGGCGCGGGATCTGCTGGCGCGCTGGCGGCCCGCCACCGACAGCGAATCGCCGCGCCGTATCCATCGCCTCGTTCCCACGGCGCCGGCTCCCGACTTTGCGACCCTGCGCCGCCGCGATGCCTATATCGGCGCGCTACGCACCGTCGCGTCGGTGCCGGCCCTCGCGGCGGGGGAACGCGCTACCCGAGCTTGACGCAGTAGACCGGAGTCAGCGCAGCCGCTTTCTGGACGTACCGTGACGCAAGCCAAGCCCAGCGATCTTTCATTGCCCGCGGCCGGATGTGACAGTGTGCCGACCGTCGCTCCGGACATCGGGAACTGTGC
>JBAWHH010000509.1:0-10061 GCA_049593715.1 Rhodocyclaceae bacterium | reverse complement strand
CAGAAACAAACTCCGCAATTTTGCGCGCGTCCTTGACGCCCTTGGACGCTTCCACCCCAGTACTGACATCCACCGCCCAAGGACGGACAGTACGCACAGCCTGGGCCACGTTGCCTGGATGCAAACCGCCCGACAGGACGAGGGGTAGCGACAACCGGGAGGGAATCAGCGACCAATCGAACGTCTTGCCACCGCCGCCGTAACCTTCGACCACCGCATCCAGCAGCAGTCCCTGCGCAGTAGAAAACGATTCTGCGTATTCTAGCAAATCCATACCCGGCCCGACCCGCGCCGCCTTGATGTAGGGACGGTCATACGCTTCGCAATCAGCAGCCGTTTCGTCGCCATGGAACTGCAGAGCCTGGACGGGAACTCGATTCAGTACACTTCTGACCCACGTCGGCTCGGCATTGACGAAAAGCCCAACTACGGTAATGAATGGAGGCACGGCAAGGGCGATCGCACGCGCCTGATCCGCCGCGACGAAACGAGGACTGGGCGGATAGAACACCAAACCGATGGCGTCGGCGCCGAGCCGCGCGGCGGCGAGTACGTCTTCAGTGCGGGTGATGCCGCAGATCTTGATGCGGGTACGATGCAAGCCTAGGGCGCCGGAACGAGAAAAGGCGCGATGATACGGCCATCCCCCGGCAGCCGCCAGTGCGGCTCGTAGTCGACACCAGCCAGGTAAAGTCCGGCCGGCGAGAAAGTCGGTGCTGCCCGGGTCCGATTCCGGGCCGCCAGCAGTTCACCAATCCACTCGGGTGGGTATTTACCCTTACCCACGTACACAAGGGATCCCACCATGTTCCGCACCATGTGGTGAAGAAATGCGCTGGCGCGAAAATCGAAGTAGAAGTAATCACCCTGCCGGCAGACCGACACACTGTGCAGCGTCTTCACCGGCGATTTGGCCTGGCACTCGGCCGATCTGAACGAACTGAAGTCCTGTTCCCCCAGCAAAAACGCCGCCGCCTCCTTCATTGCATCCAACGCCAGGGGCGCATGGAACCAACCTACCCGCCTCGCATCGAGCGCGGAGCGGACCGACGAATTGTAGAGCACGTACCGGTAGCGGCGGGCAAACGCGGAGAAGCGGGCGTGAAAACCTTCAGGGACTGGCCGTGCCCAGCGCACAGCTACTGCAGCGGGTAGAAAGCTGTTCGTACCGCGCACCCAGGCATGCTCCGGACGATGCGAATTGGTGTCGAAATGCACCACTTGCGCCAGGGCGTGTACCCCAGTATCAGTGCGCCCAGCACAGACCACGGAAACGGCGCTGGCCGCGACTTCGCTCAGAGCCCGCTGCAGATTGTCCTGCACCGTATTGCCGTGAGGCTGCGACTGCCATCCGTTGTATGCAGAACCATCATACTCGATGCCAAGGGCAATTCTCACGCTACGAACGCGAACACGGCTCCAGAGATCAACGCTACGCCCAGCGCCACGCTGTCGCCGGTGGTGAAAGGAATGTCCCTCAGGGCAATGCGCTCGCGGTCAATGCTGGAGTCCCCTGGTTCCAGCCAGTCCCGCCAAGTGCGCGCCTTGGCCGACTCGACGTACTCGAGCACGAGAAGCAGCCGAACAGCAATCCGGCCGTGATCGATGCCCAGTTTCCCCAGGGGCAGCATGAAAATGTGCAGTGCGGCAACAAGATCCTCGGCCAGGGTGTACCTGAGCAGGAGCGCTAGGGAGGCCAGGACGGCGATCAATCGTGCGACATGGGTTGCGGCGAGCACCGCGCCTTCCAGAGTGGGGCTGAACTCGGCGAAGTCCGGCACTAGCAGGATCCCCGGCGTACCCCAGGCGAAAAGAATACCTAGGGCAAGCAACAGCCAGCGCGTACGGCGCATCAAGCGCCAAAATCGGTGCGGCGATAGTGCCACTGAAAAGCAGACCAGAATGGTCAACAGACAAGCCAGAGGAAGTCCTACGGCGAATTGGGCCACCACCGCCGTCATGCCCCAAGCCAGCAGGCGGACGGCGGGATGGAACGTCATATTCAGCGACTACTTGCGACGGTTCTAAGCGAGGGTAGCCAGCATGGTGCGAGCTTTGTCCTGCTGACCGGCCGTGCCTTCGCGGACAACCTCCTCAAGCAACTCACGGGCGCCCTCGCGGTCACCCATTTCTTCATACGCTTTGGCGAGGTCCAACTTTGTTGCGGCTTCCGCGTTTTCGTCCTCGGCCCCGGTGCGAGCTTCATCCCCCGACAATGCGCCAGACTGATCCCCGACCAGCGCAACCCCATCGAGGTCCGGCAGATCCAAGCTGATATCGGAAAGATCCAGAGTCGGCGCCGCCTCGGGAGATCCCGGCGGTCGGACACCCTCGTCGGCCTCGTAATTGAAATCGAGCAGACTCCCGCCAACGTCCGTGCGCTCAAGATCCATCACCTCTACAGCGGAATCCGGCTTCGTTGAGGTCAACTCGTCCAGATTGAAGTCGATGAGAGTCCCCGCAACATCGGTGCGCTCAAGGTCCATCACCGGCATGTCCGCGTCGAGCGACTCTCGCCGTTGAGGTTCTTCAGGCTCAGCCTCGGGTCCGAGATCAAAGTCCATGATGCCAGACGCTACAACCGACTCAGTGCCCGCAAACGCCTCGGTCCGGTCCAGAACAGTGGCCGCGGTCGTCTGCGCGGCCTCCGTCGAGATTGCGACCGCCGTCGGTTCGGCTTGTTCGGATGCGGTCGCGGGCTCCAATGGTGCGAAATCCAGGCCCAGATCGAAATCCAGCGCCGCGGGCTCGGTTACGTTCGCCTCGGGAATGGCTGCTGGGACTTCCAGTTCCGGCAGATCGAAATTCAAATCGCTGACCGGCTCCACGCGGCCGTCCAGGTCGGACGCCGCGGCGGCCGCCTTGATCACAGTGCTGGCATCCGCTACGGATTCGGAATCAACGAAGTTGCCCCGCGCCAATTCCCCGGGCATCGTCCAGGTATCCCGCAGCTTGCCCAGGTCCGCGTCGTCGGCACCAAATGCGGGCGCGCCTAGCGCCGCTGCGGCCGAAGCCCCCACCGCAAACGCTGCCGCGCCACCGCCTACCACCGTGGACAGGCCATCGCTCCCAGCGGCCATCTGTCCCTCCGTAGTAGGGCCATACAATGGATTCGACGGGTCGAGCTTGCGTCCCATTGCGGCCGCTTTGTCCCAATCGGGGCCAGCTCCGCCTGTCTGAGCATAAAGCTCGCTTGACAGCGTCTCGAACTGCTTGAGATTCTTGCGCTGGGCATATATCTCGAGCAACTTGACGCGAATAGCCTGCCGCGAAGGCTCCGACTTGAGGGCATCCAGCAAGATTTCCTCAGCCTGGGCGTCGCGCCCATAGGCCATGTACACATCCGCTTCTGCCACGGGGTCGACGCCTTCATCGGCATCGATCGCGGCCATGCCGGAATGCGAAAAATCAGTCTGTATCGAACTCGCGCTGGTATCGACACTCTGCCCACCCGTGGCGCCAAAAACTGACTGGGCAGCCCCCTGCCCGAGCGCGGTGGCGGGTTGCGGCTCTGCTTTCTTACGTTGCCGGGTGCGGAAACCAACGAATGCCAGGAGCGCCACGAGGGCACCGCCACCGCCATACAGCGCTAGCGGACTGTCCATCAGGCCGGACAGGAAACCCGAGTCTTCAACAACCGGGGCCGGCGCGGGTTTCTTGGGTACCGGTTTCGGGGCGACCGCCGGTTTCTCGAGGGAACTGGCCGGCGGCGGCGAGGCGCTCGAAGCTGCTTCTCCCCCGGGGGTGGCTGCGGGCGCAGAGTCAGGAGCAATTTCCTGTGGCTTAGGCTGCGCTGGTGGTGTCGGCGACATCGCACCAGCAGGCGGGACGACGGCCGCGCCAACTGCAGGCGCGGGGGCGGGTTCCGCAGGTGCGGCCGGCTTGACAGCGGAGTTCTTCTGCAATTCAGCCAGAGACTGGTTCTTCATCTCAAGGAGCTTCTGCAACTCCCCGACGTTCTTTTCCAACTCTGCGAGCCGGGAATTGGCTTCTTTCAATGCTTTTTCCCGAGCCACCAAGTCTTCTTGCAACGCCGCGACACGGGTCTGAACCGACTTGTCGGCTTTAGCGCCTTCCCCCGCAGATTCACTCTTGGAAACTTTTAATTGATCGCTCGAGGCCGCCGCTGCAGGCGGCGCCTTGTCTTCAATCCGGGGTACGATCTTTCCCGCCGCGGACTGCTGAGCAACCTCTTCTGAGGGCGCCGCGGCTGCGGAGGTAGCATCGGCGACACGGCGCCGATACGCATTGAAGCTCGCTGCCTGGGCAACCACTTCGCGCCGCGCCGTCTGCTGTGACTTCGCCGCGGCGGTATCCCGGTCAGGAATGCTCAGAATGGCACCCGCACGGAGCCGGTTCATATTGTTCAACACAAATGCTGATTTGTTGGCGTCAAAAATCGCCACCAGCATTTGGTCGACTGTCACCCCCTCTGGCTTCAAATTTGCGGCGATGCCGCGCAGGGTTTCTCCGCGCTTGACAGTATGCGGCCCGGCAGCGGCCTGCCCTGCCGCTTGGCTCACGCTGGTCGGAGCCGTAGCCTTCTCCGCGGGAGCAGCGCCGGACTGTGCCGGGGCCGGTTTTTGCGAAGGCTCTGAAGCAGAGGTTTGCGGCGGTGTCACCGGTGCAACCGCCTGCCGGCGCGTCAGCGATTCTGGCGGATCAAGGAGAAACGTGTATTCCCTGACTAGCCGCCCTTGAGCCCAGTCGACCTGTATCAGCACGTCCAGGAATGGCTCGCTGAGAACGCGATCGGACGAAAGCTTCAAGTAAGGTTTGCCGTTCCGGCGCGTAGCAATGTCGAACTTGATGCCCGACAGCGCGGTGGCGTATTCGACTCCGGTTTCCTTGAACGTCTCAGGCGGCGCAAGGCGCACCGTCATTGAGGAAAGCTCGACTTTCGTCGCCGAGAGATCAATCTCGGCACGCAACGGCTGACCCAAACCGCTCAGCACCGTCAGTTTCCCCAGTCCAGCGGCATTTGCACCAAAGCTGAAAGCGGCAAGAGCAACAGCCAGCGCAGCGGTTTTCATTGGAAATCTTTTATGCGTCGTACCCACACCAACCTCCCGGCGACCAACATTGCGATAAGCAGCATAGCATCATGCAGTTACCCCTGGAAGCTGAACGGGTCCCGATTGGACCCCACAACTCACGACAGGCCGCTAGACCGGTCGCGCATCCCCGTCGATGACCAACCAGAAGGACGTCACCCCTTTCGGGGCCCAAGGCTCAGTGCACAAAGATCAGTCGGTTCACGGTCGAGCACTCGATAACTTGAGGCGAGGGGGGATGCACCCCGGCTAGTCGATGAGGATTCTCAGCATACGCCGCAGCGGCTCGGCAGCCCCCCAGAGCAACTGGTCGCCCACAGTGAAAGCTCCAAGGTACTGGGGGCCCATATTCAGCTTGCGAAGACGCCCAACGGGGACCTGGAGAGTGCCCGTTACGGCGGTCGGTGTTAGCTCGCCCATCGTAATGTCACGCTGATTGGGAACGACGCGAACCCAATCATTTGCCTCTGCGATCACTGCTTCGATTTCGTCGAGGGGTACGTCTTTCTTAAGTTTGATGGTGAGCGCCTGACTGTGGCAGCGCATGGCCCCAATGCGAACGCAGATGCCGTCTATCGGAATCGTGCTCGCGCCATGCAGTGCCAGGATCTTGTTGGTTTCCGCCTGGCCCTTCCACTCTTCGCGGCTCATCCCATTGCCGAGATCTTTGTCGATCCAGGGAATCAGGCTGCCCGCCAAAGGCACACCGAAACTGCTTCGGGGGAAGCGCTCGTCGCGCAGGATGCCGGCCACCTCGCGGTCGATGTCGAGAATCGCGGAAGCCGGATCGCCGAGGAGACCCTTGGCGACCCGGTGCGCCTCGCCCATCTGCTGCAGCAATTCGCGCATGTTCTGCGCCCCAGCGCCAGATGCGGCTTGGTAGGTCATGGCGGACATCCATTCGACCAGGCCATTCTTGAACAGGCCACCAAGGCCCATAAGCATTAGGCTGACGGTGCAGTTTCCGCCGATGTAGTTCTTGACTCCGCGGGCAAGCGCAGCGTCGATGACCCCGCGATTTACGGGGTCGAGAATGATGATCGCGTCTTCCTGCATGCGCAGGGTCGAGGCGGCGTCGATCCAGTAGCCCTGCCAGCCCGCCGCCCGCAGGCGCGGGAAAACGTCGTTCGTGTAGTCGCCGCCCTGGCAGGTGATGATGATGTCCATCTCCTTGAGGGCATCGATGTTTCCGGCGTCACCCAGGGCAGGCAAATCGCGGCCGATCGAAGGACCTTTTGCTCCCACTTGGGAGGTGCTGAAGAACACCGGATCGATATGGTCAAAATCGCGGTTCTCCTGCATGCGCTGCAGTAGCACCGATCCCACCATGCCGCGCCAACCTACCAAGCCTACCCGCTTCATCTTGTCACCTTCGCCTCTTGACCGTTTTCGTCCAGCCGCAATTGGCTGCGTTCTCGCCCTAGCCGAGGGCTGCAATCACCGCGTCACCCATTTCCCGGGTACCGACGCGGACCGTGCCAGACTCATAGATGTCTCCGGTACGCAAACCCTGAGCAAGCACCTTCTTGACCGCAGCCTCGACGCGATCGGCCGCGGAGTCCTGACCAAAAGTGTAGCGCAGCATCATCGCCGTGGAGAGAATCGTCGCCAGGGGATTCGCCACACCCTTTCCGGCGATATCCGGCGCGGAACCGTGGATGGGCTCGTATAGCCCTTTGCCCTGTTCGTCTAGCGAGGCCGACGGCAACATTCCGATCGAGCCGGTAAGCATGGACGCCTCGTCCGACAAGATGTCCCCGAACAGGTTTCCGGTCACGACAACGTCGAACTGTTTGGGATTGCGCACCAGTTGCATGGCGGCGTTGTCCACCAGCATGTGCGAAAGCTCGACGTCTGGATAGTCCTTCGCAGTCGCTGATACGACGTCGCGCCAAAGCTGGGTGCATTCCAGTACGTTCATCTTGTCCACCGAGCAGAGTCGGCGTTGGCGCTTGCGCGCGGCTTCGAACGCAACCTTGGCGATGCGGCGAATCTCGGATTCGGCATAGATCATGGTATTGAACCCAACCCGCTCCCCACCCCGTTCTTCGATGCCGCGCGGCTCCCCGAAGTAAATGTCGCCAGTCAGTTCCCGCACGATCAGGATATCCAGACCGGCGACCACTTCCGGCTTCAGCGTAGACGCGTTCGCCAACTCCGGGTACAGCACGGCCGGCCGCAGGTTGGCGAACAGTCCGAGATCCTTCCGTATGCCGAGCAGCCCACGCTCGGGCCGCTGCTCCCGCGGCAACGTGTCATACCGGGGCCCGCCGACGGCGCCAAGAAGTACCGCATCAGCGGCGCGCGCAAGCCGGCGAGTGGCCTCGGGATAGGGATCGCCGGTCGCATCGACGGCACAGCCGCCGAGCAGAGCCTGCTCGGTTTCAATTTTCAGGCCGTCCTGACGCAGCGCGTCCAGCACGCGCAGGGCCTCGGCAACGATCTCCGGGCCGATGCCGTCTCCGGGGAGAACACAAATTTTCATGGGGAGTCTTTCAGGGCACAACCTGCCCACATGCGAAGGAAAGTGCCGGAAGCTCCGGCACCAGAATCAGGTCAGTTGAACAGCCAAGGCTGTTCCAGCCGGCGGCGGGCCTCGAATTGGCGGATCTTGTCGGCATGGCTCAGGGTGAGACCGATGTCGTCCAACCCATTGACCATGCAATGCTTTCGGAACGGGTCCACGTCAAAGGCCAAGACCTCGCCGTCCGGCCGCGTCACGGTCTGCGCCTCAAGATCGATGCGCAGGCGATAACCTGGCTGGGCCAGAGCCTGCGCGAACATAACATCCACCTCTTCAGCGGCAAGACGAATTGGCAGCACGCCGTTCTTGAAACAGTTGCTGAAGAAGATATCCGCGAACGTCGAACCCACCAACGCGCGGAAACCAAAATCTTCCAGCGCCCACGGAGCGTGCTCGCGCGAAGACCCGCAGCCGAAATTCGCCCGCGTCAGCAGAATCGACGCGCCTTGGTAGCGCGGCTGATTTAGCACGAAGTCGGGATTCACGGGTCGGCCGGTGCAGTCCTTGCCAGGCTCACCGCGGTCGAGATAGCGCCACTCGTCGAACAGGTTGGGGCCAAATCCGCTACGTCGAATCGATTTCAGGAACTGCTTGGGGATGATGGCATCGGTGTCAACGTTGGCTCTGTCCAGCGGGGCCACCAGGCCGTCCAATTGTTTGAATGCTCGCATTAGTGCCTCTTCGCCGCGTCCTGCACGGCTTCTCCTGCTTTTTCCATGTCCTTGCCAACGCCAGCGACGGTGTTGCGCCCAGTCAAGCCGACCAAACACGCACCGGCCAAACACGCCAGGAAGTTGCGTCTGATCATATCCAGTCTCTCCTACACATCGAGTTCACGGACATCGATGAAGCGACCGGCAACTGCCGCAGCCGCGGCCATGGCGGGACTAACCAGATGGGTACGCCCACCGTTGCCCTGGCGCCCCTCGAAATTGCGGTTCGAGGTCGATGCGCACCGCTCACCGGGCTCCAGGCGATCGTCGTTCATCGCCAGGCACATCGAACACCCCGGTTCGCGCCATTCGAAGCCCGCTGCAGTGAAGATCTTGTCCAGTCCCTCTTGCTCCGCCTGGGCCTTCACCAGCCCAGAACCGGGCACCACCAACGCCAGACGAATGTTCGGCGCCACGTGCCGCCCCTCCGCCACGGCTGCCGCCGCGCGCAGATCTTCGATACGGGAGTTAGTACACGACCCGATGAAAACCTTGTCGACCTTGATGTCCTGAATTGGCGTGTGTCCCGCTAGCCCCATGTATGCCAGCGCGCGGACGACCCCTTCGCGCTGCACCGCGTCGGAGAAATCCTCCGGCGCCGGAACGACGCCATCCACCGTGGTTACCATCTCCGGCGACGTGCCCCAAGTGACCTGCGGCTTGATCTGCTGCGCGTCGAAATCAATGACGCAGTCGAACGTGGCATCGGCGTCACTGACCAGCGCGCGCCAGTAGGCCGCCGCCCGGTCCCAGTTCTCCCCCGAGGGCGCGAAGGGACGGCCCTTGAGGTAATCGATCGTGACCTGGTCCACCGCGATCATGCCGGCGCGCGCACCGGCTTCGATCGCCATGTTGCAGAGCGTCATGCGACCTTCCATCGAAAAGCTACGGATGGTCGAACCGCCGAACTCCACCGCATAGCCCGTACCGCCAGCGGTGCCGATGCGCCCGATGATGGCCAGCGCAACGTCTTTTGCCGACACACCGGGTCCCAGCGGCCCTTCCACCCGAACCAGCATGGTCTTGGACTTCTTCTGCAGCAGACACTGGGTCGCCAGCACATGCTCGACCTCGGAGGTTCCAATGCCGAACGCCAGGCAGCCGAACGCGCCATGGGTGCTGGTGTGAGAATCGCCGCACACCACAGTCATGCCGGGGAGCGTCACGCCGTGCTCGGGCCCGATAACGTGAACCACGCCCTGATGGCGGTCCCGGAAGGGGAAATAGGTCAACGCGCCGAACTCCCGGATGTTCGCATCCAGCGTTTCCACCTGCTGGCGCGACACGGGATCCTCTATCCCCCGTTCCCAGTGCTGGGTCGGCGTATTGTGGTCGGTGGTGGCGACGATGGAATCGACACGCCAGGGCTTGCGCCCCGCGAGCTTCAATCCTTCGAAAGCCTGCGGGCTGGTCACTTCATGCACGAGGTGGCGGTCGATATAGAGCAGCGCCGTTCCATCCTCTTCCTGGTGGACCACGTGGCTGTCCCAGAGCTTGTCGTAGAGCGTAGTCGGCATCTTCGAAACCGGATTCTAAAGAGGTGAAATTATCGCATAGACGCTACGCGCCCGCAGCCCGGCCGCCCTGGCGCACGTCCTCACTTCGAGGGCCGGTAGTGCTTTATCGCCTCGGGAATCCATTGTTCGATCTGGCGGATGCGGTGAGCATCAGCCCGGTGGCTGGAGAGGATTTCCATCGTCTTGCCTTTGCCTTTGCCTTTGCCTTTGCCTTTGCCTTTGCCTTTGCCTTTGCCTTTGCCTTTGCCTTTGC
>JBAWHH010000508.1:0-2013 GCA_049593715.1 Rhodocyclaceae bacterium | reverse complement strand
TTCGAGGCGGCCGGCCTCGATCTTGGAGAGGTCGAGAATGTCGTTGATCACCGACAGCAGGTGCCGCGCCGCGCCATCGATCTTGCCCAGGCGTTCGCGCTGTTCGGCGGTGACGACCGACTGCTGCAGCAGGTGCGTCAGGCCGACGATGGCGTTCATCGGCGTGCGAATCTCATGGCTCATGCTGGCGAGGAAAGTGCTCTTCGCCTCGTTGGCGGCATCTGCCCGCGCCCGTGCCTCGCTCAATTCGGCGGTGCGGCGCTCGACCAGTTCCTCCAGGTGGTGCCGATGCCGTTCCAACTCCTCGGAGTTGCGCTTCTTCTCGGTAATGTCCTCCTCGATGGCCACGTAGTGGGTGATGCGGCCGGCCGCATCGCGTAGCGGCGTGAGGATGGCGTACGCGACGTAGTCGCTGCCGTCCTTGCGCCGGTTGTTGAACTCGCCTTCCCACGTGCCGCCAAGGGCCAGCGCATGCCACAAGGCCCCATAGTTTTCCCGCGGCGTGTAGCCAGACTGCAGCAGGCGGGGGTTGCGGCCAAGGACATCCTCGCGCCCATAGCCGCTGACGCGCACGAACGCTTCGTTCACGTATTCGATCCGGCCGCTGGTATCGGTGATGAAGATGCACTCCGGGCTCTGCTCGACGGCCAGGGAAAGCTTGCGCAGTTGCTCCTCCGCGCGCACGCGCTGCGTGACGTCGTTCGCCAATACGACCATCGCCCTGCGCCCGGCGAATTCGACGCCGTGGGCGGTGATCTCCATGAGGATCTCGGTCCCACCCTTGCTGCGGTGGCGCCACACGCCGGTGACCGGGGTGCCGGAAGCCGCGCCAGCGGCGGCAGCGATCAGGCGCGGCACATCCTCGCTGGGCCGGATGTCGCGAATCGTCATCGCCAGGAATTCTTCGCGGGCGTAACCGTACTTGGCCACGGCGGCATCGTTGACGTCGAGGAAAGCCAGACTGTCGGCGTCGTACACCCACATCGGGTGCGGGTTGGCGGCAAACATGTCGCGATAGCGCGCTTCCCGCTCGCGCAGCCGGTCGTCGGCGTGATGGCGGGCGGTGATATCGCGGTTCGAGCCGTGACGCCCCGCGAACTTGCCCGACTGGTCGAAAATCGGCCGGCAGCGGTGGCCGATCCAGCGTATGCCACCCCGGGCATGGACGATGCGGATCTCCATCTCGGCCTCGTCGGCGAGGTTGTTGTCCGCGAGATGCGCCATGTACGCCGCCCGGTCTTCGGGATGAACGATCGAGATGAGCAGCCCGGGGTCGGCGAGGAACGCTTCGGGGGCGTACCCGGAGAGCGCTTCGCAGGCGGGCGAAACGTATCGATGGCCACCGTCCGGCCCGACCCAGAAGATCCAGTCCGCCGCGTTTTCCGCCAGCAGCCGGTACTTCGCCTCTGAATCGAGCAGCGCCGCATGGGCGGCCTCGGCGCGGGCGCGGGCGGCCTGGGCATCTTCCATCAGGTTCAGGGCGGCAAGGCGCCCTTGGCGCTGTTCTTCCAGGGCGGCGGCTTGAGCCGCGCGCAGGGCGGCTTCGGCGGCACGCCGGGCGCGGCGTTCCGCTGCCTGTTCGATGGCGCGGTGGATTGCGCTGGGCAGGCGCGTAAGGTTGTCTTTGAGTATGAAGTCGGCCAAACCCAGGTGCAGCAGCTCCACCGCCGTCGTCTCGCCGATGGTGCCGGAAACCAGGATCACCGGCAGATCCGCATCACGGGCGCGGATGTGACCCAGGGTTACCGGCAAATCCATCCCCGGAACGTTCCGATCGGTCAGCGCCACGTCCCAGGTGCCTTCCAGCGCAGACGCCAGGGCAGCATCGCTGTCCACCTGCCGGCATTCGGCACCCAGGCCATGCTGGCGCAGGTAGCGCTCCAGCAGCGCGAAATCCGATCTTTCGTCTTCGATGACGAGGATCTGCAACGAGGAGGCTTTCATGATCTCATTGCGGCGGTGGCGGGTCGTTCGTAGCGAGCCAATATACTCCGAGGCGGGCGAGGGTTTCCG
>JBAWHH010000507.1:0-1792 GCA_049593715.1 Rhodocyclaceae bacterium | reverse complement strand
GAAAAGCACCGGGCGCCCCAGCTTGTGCTCGAACCAGGCGCGCCACTTCGCCAGGAAGCCGACCTGGTCATCGAGAAAAACGGGGGTCAAGCCAATTCGGACAGCCGCGCCGTCGCCAGTCGAGGCGAGCGCTGAAGAAACCGTCGCGCTCGCCAGGATCAGCAGCAGTCGACGGCGCGTCTTGGAGAAGAGGGTTCTTTGCGTCCCGGTCACGTCGCAGATGATAAGCGGCGCGTCTGGCACGTGCCAGCGAACGGCCTGGCGAGGACATCCACGTTACGCCGGGGTAACACGATGCAATGCAGCAATCCGGGCAAATGTTACGGCGGCGTAACGCCCTTCCCCCTGTTGTCCTTCCCCTGATTCCACTAACCCATTGTTTGGATAACGCCTTGCTGTCTCGCCGCGGGACGTGGCCCGCTTGTTGCGGATGGGATGAGGCGTGGAGCCCGTTAGCTGGCTTCCCGAACCACACCACTGCCCCCGGAGCCGACGAGCGGATGAGCGAGCTGAGTCCCGTATCGCCGATCGAAATCCCGCGGGTAGCAAAAGAACAGCCACAAAACTTACAGGAGGAGGAGAAGGATGAGTGTCGATCGACGTGCGTTTCTGAAGATCTCGGGGGGCATTGCCGCCACGGGAGGATTGGCGGCCGCCGGAACCGCAACGGCCGCCGCACCGGCCCAGCGTACCGGGGCCACCACCCTGCCCTACCCGCATCAGACGGTCGCGAAGGCGGGGGGGCTCAAAGTGAATACGGCCGTGGCCTTCTCCTACCCCGACCCGTCGTCCCCCTGCGCGGTGATCCGCACCGGGAAAGCGGTGCCCGGCGGCGTCGGGCCCAATAGCGACATCGTGGCCTACAGCACCCTGTGCACCCACATGGGCTGCCCGGTCAACTACGACCCCGGCTCCCACACCTTCAAGTGCCCCTGCCACTACAGCATCTTCGATGCCGACTTGGCCGGCCAAATGACCTGCGGGCAGGCGACGGAGAACCTGCCGCAGATCGTTCTCCAGTACAACGCCAAGGACGACAGCGTCACCGCCGTGGGCGTGAACGGCAAGATCTACGGCCGTCAGGCCAACATCCTGTGAGCCGGCGAGGACAACGACCATGAGCCAATTCAAGGATCGCCTGCCGCTGCCGCCCGCCAACGCCGCCCGTAGCAACATGACCTGCCACTTCTGCATCGTCGGCTGCGGCTACCACGTCTACAAATGGCCCGAGGGCCAGGAAGGCGGGCGGGCGCCGAAAGACAACGCCCTCGGCTTGGACTTCCGCAAACAGTTGCCACCTCTGGCCGCGATCATGACTTCCGCGATGCACAACGTGATCGAGGACAAGGGCCGGCGCTATAACGTCATGGTTCTGCCCGACAAGGACTGCGTGGTCAATCAGGGCCTGTCTTCGGTGCGCGGCGGCCAGATGGCCACTTACCTTTACACGCCCACGGGGGATGCCAAAGAGCGGCTGCGCAGCCCGCGCCTCTTTAACGGCGACCAATGGACCGACACCACCTGGGGCGAGGCCATGGCGATCTACGCCGGCCTGACCAAGAAGATCCTCGACAAAAACGGTCCCGCCGATCTGGCCTTCAACGCCTTCGATCACGGCGGCGCGGGCGGTGGATTCGAGAACACCTGGGGCAGCGGCAAGCTCATGTTCACGGCGCTACAGACACCCCTGGTGCGCATCCACAACCGCCCGGCCTACAACTCGGAGTGTCACGCCACCCGCGACATGGGGGTGGGCGAACTGAACAACGCCTACGAAGACGCGGAACTGGCC
>JBAWHH010000506.1:0-2040 GCA_049593715.1 Rhodocyclaceae bacterium | reverse complement strand
CCCCTTGAGCGGCCTTTATCGCCAGGCCGCCAATTCTGCGGCTGCCATTGACCAAGACAAGGCCGCGGCCCTGGATCGGATGCTTGGCACAGATTCCTGGCGGGAGGACTTTTATGCTCAGCCCCCCCAAACCAACCTGTTCGATCTGCCCGAGTCGGATGTGCGGACCGCCGACGTCAGAAAGATGACTTTATGGGTGACCGCAAAGCTGAGAGAGATCTTCCCGGCTGTGACCGAGCCGCGCCTGCTGTGTCAGATGCTGCCTAACGGAAAGGAGGGCGCACCACTGTTCGCCTTGTATTTCGCGGTATCGAACCCCGATCCGCGAGCGTATGGGCTGGCCCGGAAGATAGCGGCCGCGATCCTCAAGGGGAGGTAACTACGGCACGCGGGTACGCGTCCCAGGTTCGGCCCTGGAAAAGGCGGCCGTTGGCTTTCTTGTGCCGCTTCACGCCGTCCGCGCCCCAGCCACCCCACTGCTTGAAGAAGAACGCCACGCCGGCTTCTTCTGCGACGCGCTTGACGCCGTCGACCCACTCCGGCCTCATGGGGCGCGCTTTGGGACCCGATTCGCCCCCCACGATGACCCAGTCGATGCCGGCTAGATTCAGGTCGCCAAGATCCTCCAGCAATGGCTCGATGGACAGGAATCGGATACCGGCGTCGACCTGGCGCAGAAAATCGATGCGAGGACGGCCGTAAGCCCGGTCTTCCACCGAAACCCCCAGCCAGACGTTTGGCGGGCAGCTTCGCCGGGCGAAATATTCAGGCAACCTTTCCGCGCGCTTGGTCAGGATCTGGTAAGTGTGTTGTGGCGTGCGTCTGATGGTGTTGAAGACGCGGTCGATGAACTCATCCGGCACCGCCTCATGGAAAAGGTCGCTCATCGAATTCACGAAATAGACCGTGCCTTTCTTCCTCTGCAGCGGCTGGGCCAGGCGGTCGGGATGCAGTGTCAGCCGAAACCCGTCTTCGTAACCGGCGGCGCCCATGGCTTTCAGCCGTCGCGCCATCACTTCAGCGTAGCAGTGCTTGCAGCCCGGTGAGATCCTGGTGCAGCCCGTCACCGGATTCCACGTCTGCTCCGTCCATTCGATCTGGCTGTCACTGGCCATGTCTTTCCCCGTGTGGCTGTATATGCGTACAGCTCATTTGCTCCAGCCAGTATAGTTCAGCAAACAGTCCGCCAGTCTGGCCTTTGGGCCCGAGTTGCCTCAGCCAGGCTCGTTTATCGCGTTTTATCCGAAAGCGGATGAATTATCCAACTCCGGATAAAGCGCGATAAAACCGTGAACTCCTCCCCTTACTCCGCCCTGCCTGCCACCTTGGCCGCAGGGCGATGCCGCCAGACCCTCACCGCCAGAACCCCCCCGGATACCAGCGGGGCGACCGGGCGAGGGCGGCGGGTCCGGGGGCGAAGTAGCTGGCGGCCGGGCGCACTGGGGCAGGCTCGGGCGGCACCAGTTCCAGCAGCCGGGCGATACGGGTTTCGGTGGCGGGGTGGGTGCGCAGCCAGGAGGGTTCGGGGTTGCCCCAGCCCGGCATCAGCCAGTTCCGCCAGGAGCGGCTGATGCGTTCGATCTTTGCCAGGGCCGAGGCCAGGCCTTTCGGGTCGCCGGTCAGGCGCGCCGCGGAGTGGTCGGCATCGAATTCCCTGACCCGCGACAGGCCCAGTTGGGCAAGCTGCGCAAGCTGGGGCGAGACGGCAAGCAGCAACGGTCCCCACCAGTTGATCGCCGCCTCGCCGGCCAGCAGCAAAGGTACGCTCGCAAGGATCACGACCTGGCCGACGAGGGCGAGCAGGCTGGTGAGGCGGCTGACGTAGTCCGCCAGACCCATCACCCGCAGGTCGCCGTGGGCGATGTGGGCCATTTCATGGGCGATGACGCCGGCCAGCTCGCGGGGCGACAGGCTGCGCAGCAGGCCGTCGGTGAGCGCGATGGCGGAGCGCTGTTTTGCGCCGGTGGCGAAGGCATTGACGATGGCGCTGGGCACGTAGTGGGGCGTCGGGACGGCGGGCAGGCCAGCGCGCCGCGCCAG
>JBAWHH010000505.1:0-2421 GCA_049593715.1 Rhodocyclaceae bacterium | reverse complement strand
GGTAGAAGTGGTCGAAGTAGCGGCCGAAAAGCGCGGGCGACAGATCGGGGGAACCCTCGCCATCGCCCAGCACGTTGAGCGCGGCCTGCTCCGCCTTGAGCAACAGCCCCGTGGGCGAGGCTTTCGGTGGCAGAAAGACGACCACCCTGCCTTTGCCTTCAAGCCACCCTTCCCGGTTGCAGCGCCCCGCCGCCTGGGCGATGGAGTCGAGCCCCGCCATGGCGCGATAGACGACGGGGAAATCCAGATCGACGCCGGCTTCCACCAGTTGGGTGCTGACGACCCGCACTGGCCCGCCTGCCGCCAGCCGGCGGCGGATTTCCGCGATGACCTGGGCGCGGTGGGCGCCGCACATGCGAGCGGAGAGGTGCAGCGTGCCCTCGGGCAGCAAGCGCCACAGGGTGGCGGCATCGTCGCGGCGATTGACGACGCACAGAACCCGGTCGTGCCCGGCGAGTTCCGCCGCCAGATCTTCCCAGGTGCGGCGCGGCGCCTGCGGCTCGGGCCACTGGACCGCCACCCGCTCCAGATTCCGGTAGAGGCGTTCCGGGTCGGGAGCCAGTTCCCGCGCTTCCCCCAGCCCCTGCAACTGCACCCGGCCGAAGGGGTCCGCGCGCGTTTTGTGCAGTTCGGGCTGGGTCGCCGTGGACAGCACCACGCTGACGCCGTAGCGGCCGGTCAATTGCCGCAATCCATCGAGCACCGGATCGAGATGTTCCGGCGGCAGCAACTGGGCTTCGTCCAGGATGACGACGCTCCTGGCGATGTTGTGCAGTTTGCGGCAGCGGGAATGCTTCGCCGCGTAGAGGGATTCGAAGAACTGGACGTTGGTGGTGACCACGATGGGCGCATCCCAGTTTTCGCTGGCGAGGCGGCTGCGGGGCGTTTCGTGTTCGGCTTCCAGGTTGCTGTGGTGCTCGATGACGGGCATGGGCTCGAAACCGGCGAACACCTGGCGGAAGACGTCCGCCGTCTGCTCGATGATGCTGGTGTAGGGGATGACGTAGATGACCCGCCGCAGGCCATGGCGCCGGGCGTGGTGCAGGGCAAAACCCAGCGAGGCCAGCGTTTTGCCGCCGCCGGTGGGCACGGTGAGGCTGAACAGGCCCGGGGGTTCGGCGGCCCGTGCGATGCAGGCGCCGCGGATTTCGGCACGGAGGCGCTGCACATCGGTGGCGGCAGAGCCGAAACGCTCGGCCATGTGATTCTCGTAAGCCTGGAGCAAGGCGGGAATTTCCGCATAGCCGCCGCGCAGGCCGGCGCGGCCCGCATCCATGAAGGCTTCGGTATCGAGGAAGTCCGCGTCCACGAGGCAGGAGAACAACATGCGCAGCCAGAAGTGGATATCCGCCGGAGCGCCGATGGGCGGGCGAGGCAAGGGATTGCCGGGTTCCAGGATGCCGGCAGGAATACCGGCCGCGAGCGCGCGGGCCAGGGTGGCTTTCTGGGCTTCGAGTTCCTGCGACAGCGCGGCCCCGGCACCGGGAAACCAGTCGGGCAGGCCGGCGTGGTGGCCCGCGATCAGGTACGCGAAGAGACGACCATTCGGGCCAAGGCGGTCGACGGCATGGATGGCGCCGGCAATGGCGTGCCTGACCCTGCCTGGCGCCGTTTCGATGTGGGCGTCGAAGCCGCTGGCGCCGCGGATGTAGCCCTGGAACTCGGGTTGATATTTGCCCAGGTCATGCCAGCGGCCTGCCAACTGCGCCCAGGCTGCGCTGCCGAACGCGGCGGCAAATTCCGCCGCAAGTTCGGCGACCGCCACCAAGTGCTCGTCCAGCCAATGTTTCCGCCAGCCGGCCTGCCCGTCCGGGCAGACATGCGCCAAGGGGTTTCGGTCCTCCATGTTTCCTCCATGCCGTTGCGAGCCGTGGGCCTAGCTTCCCACAGTCCATGCTCAAAACCTGAGCATGGACTGTGGCCGCCGCCACGGTCCGTCTGTTCTCGCCACAACTAATTGATTTACCGCCATTCCCGCGGGGGTAAGCGGGAATGGCGGAGCACGTGCTCACCCCGGGCGACGGCGCCATCAAGCCGCGGCACGCTGCGGCAGAAACCCCACCCAACCGGACCGGCGCAACGTAGGGGAACGCCTCGCACAACGGACCCGGGTTCAGTGCGCGCAGCAAAGTTCGTGCAGCGAAACCGCATCCATTAGACTTTGCTTATCCTCTTCTGGAGCTGAGTCATGCCAAGCGTTCTCTCTTGCAGCACGGACAGCCTCGCGGCGCTGGAAGCCCAGCTTGCCGGCCACCCGCTTTACGGGGCTGTGCGCAGCGCCCGGGATCTGCGGATCTTCATGAACCATCACGCCTTCTCGGTATGGGATTTCATGTCCCTGCTCAAATACCTTCAGCGTCGACTGGCCCCCACCACGGTCCCATGGAAACCCAGCGGGCACCCGTCCGCCCGCCGCATCAT
>JBAWHH010000504.1:0-9905 GCA_049593715.1 Rhodocyclaceae bacterium | reverse complement strand
GCTTCGAGACATCGACGCCGAGGTCACGGGCGAAGCGGCGGATCGAAGGCGAAGCATGGGCTTTGCGCCCGCCACCCATGGCTGAGGCGATAGCCGCCGGCGAGGCCGGAGGCGTCGCCAGCACCGGGCGGATGGGTTCCTCGCTGAACGCCGCGCCGCCGTCTGCTGTTTCCTCTTCGGCAGGGCGCAAGGTTGCCGGCGTCTGTGGTGCTGCCGCTCCGCCGGCCGCCTCGGCCGAGGCCACTGCCGTGGTGCCCGCGCTGTCCAGCACCAGGATCACCGCGCCTTCCGTTACCTTGTCGCCGATGCTGACCTTCACGTCTTGCACCGTTCCCGCGGCGGGGGAGGGGACTTCCATGGTGGCCTTGTCCGACTCCAGGGTGATCAGCGCATCTTCGGCTTTCACCACGTCGCCGGGTTTGACCAGGATCTCGATGACGGGCACGTCCTTGAAGTCGCCGATGTCCGGGACTTTGACTTCGATGAGTTGGCTCATTGTTCTTTCCCCTTGGATCGGTTACACGCGCAGGGTGCGCCCACCGCTGCGCGCCTGCCCCGCCTGCGAATCCTGCGTCATCCCGAATCTAAACCAGCCGCGGATTGGGTTTTTCCGGGTCGATGCCGTACTTGGCGATCGCCGCCGCCACCTTGCCGCGGTCGATGGCGCCTTCGTCCGCCAGCGCGTTCAGCGCCGCCAGGGTGACCCAGTAGCGGTCCACTTCGAAAAATGACCGCAGTTTGGCCCGCGTGTCGGAGCGCCCGAAACCGTCGGTGCCCAGCGTGACGTAGCGCCCCGGCACGAACGGGCGGATCTGATCGGCGAACAGCCGCACATAATCCGAGGATGCAACCACCGGCCCGCTGCTGCCCTGCAGGCAGCGCTCCACGTGGGAGAGCCGCCGCTCCGCGCCGGGATGCAGCAGGTTCCACCGCGCCGCCTCGTTGCCGTCCCGCGCCAGTTCGTTGAAACTCGGGCAACTCCACAGGTCCGCCGCCACGCCCCAGTCGTTCGCCAGCAGGTCGGCGGCGGCGATCACCTCGCGGAAGATGGTACCCGATCCCAGCAACCGCACCTTGGGGCCTTTCGACTCCGCTGCACGCCGGAAGGGATACATCCCTTTCAGGATGTCGGCTTCCGCCCCGGCCGGCATGGCGGGGTGCTCGTAGTTCTCGTTCATCACCGTCAGGTAGTAATAAACGTCCTCCTGCTCCTGCACCATGCGGCGCAGGCCGTCCTGCACGATCACCGCCAGCTCATAGCCAAACGTTGGGTCGTAGGAAACGCAATTGGGGATGGCGCCCGACCACAGGTGGGAGTGGCCGTCCTGGTGTTGCAGCCCTTCGCCGTTCAGCGTCGTGCGGCCCGCCGTGCCGCCCACCAGGAAACCGCGGGCGCGGGAATCCCCCGCCGCCCAGGCCAGATCGCCGACGCGCTGGAAACCGAACATGGAATAGAAGATGAAGATCGGGATCATCGGCACGCCGTGGGTGGAATACGACGTGGCGGCGGCGATCCAGTCCGCCATGGCGCCCGCTTCGTTGATACCTTCCTGCAGGATCTGCCCGTCCTTGGATTCCTTGTAGAACATCAACTGGTCCTGGTCCTGGGGCTTGTAGAGCTGCCCTACGGATGACCATATGCCGAGCTGGCGGAACATGCCCTCCATGCCGAAAGTGCGCGATTCGTCCGGCACGATGGGCACGATGCGCTTGCCGATGGTCTTGTCCTTGACCAGGATGTTGAGCATGCGCACGAAAGCCATGGTGGTGGAGATTTCGCGCCCTTCGCCGCTGCCCTTGAGCAGCGGTTCGAACGTCGACAGCGGCGGCACTTCCAGCGCTTCGGCCTTGCGCCGCCGCGCCAGCAGGTAACCGCCCAGGGCCATGCGCCGCTCGCGCATGTAGGTGATTTCCGGCGAATCCTGGGCCGGCTGGATGTACTTGAGGTTCTCCAGGTCCTCGTCGCTCAGGGGCAGCTTGAAGCGGTCGCGGAAAGCCTTGAGGGAAACGGTGCCCATCTTCTTCTGCTGATGGGTGATGTTCTGCGCTTCGCCGGATTCGCCCATGCCGTAACCCTTGATGGTCTTGGCGAGGATCACCGTGGGCTGGCCGGTGTGATGAACGGCGGCGTGGTAGGCGGCGTAAATCTTGTGCGGATCATGGCCGCCGCGGTTGAGGCGCCAGATGTCGTCGTCCGACCAGTTGGACACCATGGCCCGCAGCTCCGGGTACTTACCGAAGAAGTGTTCCCGCACGAAAGCGCCGTCCCGCGCCTTGTAGGTCTGGTACTCGCCGTCCACCGCTTCCATCATGCGCTGGGCCAGCAGGCCGGTCTTGTCGCGGGCGAAGAGGGTGTCCCAGTAGCGGCCCCAGACCACCTTGATGACGTTCCAGCCGGCGCCGCGGAAGTCCGATTCCAGTTCCTGGATGATCTTGCCATTGCCGCGCACCGGCCCGTCCAGGCGCTGCAGATTGCAATTGATGACGAAGACCAGGTTGTCCAGCTTTTCCCGCCCGGCCAGCGAGATGGCGCCCAGGGATTCCGGCTCGTCCATCTCGCCGTCGCCCATGAAGGCCCACACCTTGCGATCTTCGGTCTTCGCCAGGTCGCGGTCCTGGAGATACTTCATGAAACGCGCCTGGTAGATGGCCTGGATCGGCCCCAGACCCATGGAGACGGTGGGGAACTGCCAGAAATCGGGCATCAGCCAGGGGTGCGGGTAGGAAGACAGCCCCTGGCCGTCCACCTCCTGACGGAAGCGGTTCATCTGGTCTTCGGTCACGCGGCCGAGGAGGAAAGCGCGGGCATAAACCCCCGGTGCCGAATGGCCCTGCACAAACACCAGGTCGCCGCCGTGGTCGGCAGTCGGCGCGCGCCAGAAATGGTTGAAGCCGACGTCGTAAAGGGTGGCGGCGGAGGCGAAGCTGGCGATGTGCCCGCCGAGATTGGAGCCGCCCTTGTTGGCGCGCAGCACCATGGCCAGGGCGTTCCAGCGCACGTAGGAGCGGATGCGGTGTTCGAGTTCGAAATCCCCCGGCAGGCGCGGCTCCTTGCCGACGGGAATGGTATTGAAGTATTGGGTGGTGGCGGAGAAAGGCAGGTTGATGCCCGAGCGCCGGGCGAATTCCACCAGTTTTTCGATCAGGTAATGGGCGCGTTCCGGGCTTTCCTGCTCGATCACCGCTTGCAGTGCGTCCAGCCACTCGTTGGTCTCCTGGGCATCGGGGTCTGAGGCCAGAAGAACATTGGGCAGTGCCGCCATGAGGATCTCCTCTGTTTTGGGTTGGGGTGCGGTTCCCGCTTGTGGCGGGGCGCCTCGTTACCAGCTTAGTATCAACATCGGAACGCGCCCAGCCAGTAACAACATTTTGAACCTTAAAACATCAGTCCATAATGCGCAACAGCCGTTCTTCCGCCGCTGCGGCACGCGGGCTGCCGCAGTGTTCGTTTCCCCGTCCACGCCTGGCGTCCAGTTCGTTTTGACTTGAATCAAATGCGCGCGCGGGCCGGAAGGTTATGGTCCGCCGATTTCCCAGCAGACTCGAAAGGCACAATCCATGGCAGCAGTGCAACCGGTGGCGGTTCCGTCCCGCATGCTCATGTCCGGCAACGAGGCGGTCGCCCGCGCCGTCTGGGACTCCGGCGTGGCCGTGGCCGCGGCGTACCCCGGCACGCCCTCCACCGAGATTCTGGAGGTGGTTTCCACGTATCCGGACATCTACGCCGAGTGGTCGGTGAACGAGAAGGTCTCGCTGGAGGTTGCCATCGGCGCATCCATGGCCGGATCACGGGCCTTCTGCGCCATGAAGCACGTGGGGCTGAACGTGGCTTCGGACGCCCTCATGACCCTCACCCTCACCGGCGTCAAGGCGGGGCTGGTCATCGCGGTCGCCGACGACGTTGGGCTGTCCTCGTCGCAGAACGAGCAGGATTCCCGCTTCTGGGGCCGGTTTGCCCATATTCCCATCCTCGAGCCGGCGGATTCCCAGGAAGCCTACGACATGACCCGCTACGGCTTCGAGCTTTCGGAGCAGTATCAGGTGCCGGTGCTGTTGCGCCTGACCACCCGCGTCTGCCACGTCAAGGCATTGATCGCTCCCGGCGAGCGTGAGCAGCGGCCGGCGGACGGGTTCAAGAAAGAACCGGCGCGCTGGGTCATGGTGCCGGGCAACGCCAAGCGGCGCATTCCGCTGATGTACGAGCGCGAGAAGGCATTGCGCCAGTTGTCCGAAGAGTCGCCGCTGAACGTCATCGAGCCGGGCAAGGACCGCCGCATCGGCTTCATCACCTCCGGGCCCGCCTACATGCACGTGCGCGAGGCGTTCCCCCAGTCTCCGGTGCTCAAGCTCGGCCTGTCCTACCCGGTGCCACTGGGCAAGGCGCGTGAATTGGCGGCGCTGGCCGATCAGGTCGTGGTGGTGGAAGAGACGGAGCCGCTGATCGAAACCGAACTCGACGCCCAGGGGCTGAGGGTGGTGGGCAAGGCGATCCTGCCCGTTGCGGGGGAGCTGGCGCCCGATACCCTGCGCCCGGCCATCGCCAAGCTGCTGGGCGAAACGCTGCCGGCGCCCACCCAGGTGCCGGCGCAGGAAGTGTTCCCGCGCCCTCCCACCATGTGTGTCGCCTGTCCACACCTGGGCGTGTATTACACCTTGTCGCAACTGCGCAATGTCATCATCGCCGGCGACATCGGCTGCTACACGCTCGGTGCGGGCCATCCCTGGAACGCGCTGGACAGCACCATTTCCATGGGCGCATCCATGGGCGTCGCCCACGGTCTGGACAAGGGCCGCGCTGCGGCGGACAAGGACAAGAAGATCCTCGCCGTCATCGGCGACTCCACCTTCCTGCACATGGGCATGCAGGGCCTGCTGGACATTACCTACAACCGCGGCAACGTCACCATCCTGCTGTTGGACAACCGCGCCGTGGGCATGACCGGCGGCCAGAACAATCCGGCCAATGGGCGCGACATCCACGGCAACGAAGCGCCGCGCATCGATTTCGCCAAGCTTGTGGAAGCGCTGGGCGTCAAACCCGAGCGTATCCGCGTTGTCGATCCTTACGAATTGCCGACCCTGTTCAAGACGCTGCGCGAGGAAACCAAGATCGAAGAGCCGTCGGTGATCATCACCAACCGGCCCTGCGTACTGATCCAGGACTACGAAAAGACCGCACCGTACTGGGTGGTCGAAGACAAATGCACCGGCTGCGGCAACTGCCTGGAAGTGGGCTGCCCCGCCATCCACGTCACGCGCCGCGACAAGGCGATGAAAGCCTCGGGCAAGGAAGTGGATCTCGCCTTCGTGCGCATCGAGACTGCCGCCTGCACCGGCTGTGGCCTGTGCGTCCAGCCCTGCGCGCCCAAGGCCATCGTCCATGCCGAGCCGTTCAAGCCGCTGACCTTCGTCAAGCCCATCTGATCCGTCGCCAAAGGCCGGTAGCGCAACCCCGCGCCGCCGGCCTTTTCTTCCAAGCCAAACGCGAATTCCCATGAACCAAGATCAAACCACCAACATCCTCGTTTGCGGCATCGGCGGCCAGGGCGTCATGACGGCCACTGAAATTCTCGCTGAAGCGGCGATCCGCATGGGTCACGACGTCAAGAAGACCGAAGTGGCCGGCATGGCGCAGCGCGGGGGCGTCGTCACGTCGCACTTGCGCTTCGGACCGCGCGTCTTGTCGCCCCAGATCGTCGCCGGAGAAGCGGACCTGCTGGTGGGCTTCGAAGCCGCGGAAGCGCTGCGCTGGACCAATTTCCTGCGCCCCGGGGCGCTGGCACTGGTGAACACCGCCCGCTTCGTCCCTCCGGTGGTGGAGGGCGGGCTCTATGACTACCCGGCCGACCCGACCGGACAGATGCGGGCACTTGGCGTACGCGTGCATTCCTTCGACGCCAACGCCATCGCCCTGGAACTGGGCGATCTGCGCCTGGGCAACACGGTGATGTTGGGCGCGATGGCCGATCATCTGCCGTTCCCGGCGGATGTGCTGTTCGATTGTGTCGTGCGTCGTTTCCAGCAGCGCAAGCCCCATCTAGTGGACGTCAACAGACGGGCTTTCGAAGCCGGACGCGCCGCCGACACGTCGGCCGTGGCCCCCGCGGTGGCCGCCTGACGGCAGAAACCGGGCCGGGGCAAAGGCTCCGGCGGCGGGCATCGGCGGTGCTAGAATCGCGCCTTTTCCGATTTAGGCCAATGCAATGACCGCCCGAATTCTCGACGGCAATGCCCTTTCCGCCACCCTGCGCGGTCGACTCGCCGAGCGCGCCAAGACGCTGGTTTCCAAGGGCGTCGAGCCCTGTCTGGCGGTGATTTTGGTGGGCGAAGATCCCGCTTCCGCCGTGTATGTGCGCAACAAGGTGAAAGCCTGCGAAACGGCAGGCGTCAAGTCCTTGCGCACCGACTACCCGGCGGACGTCGATCCGCGAGTGGTGCTGCAGCGCATTGCCGCGCTGAACGCCGATCCGGGCGTGCATGGCATCCTCGTCCAGTTGCCGTTGCCGCGCCAGTTCGATGCCGAAGCGGTGCTAGAGGCCATTTCCCCGGAAAAGGATGTGGATGGTTTTCATGCCTCCAACACCGGCCTGCTGATGCAGGGCCGGCCGGCGTTTCTGCCCTGCACGCCCTACGGCGTGATGGAAATGCTGAAGAGCGAAGGCGTGACGGTGAAAGGCGCCGAAGCGGTAGTGCTGGGCCGCAGCAACATCGTCGGCAAGCCCATGGCCATGCTGCTCCTTCATTCCAGCGCCACGGTCACGGTCTGCCATTCCCAGACGCGCGACCTCGCGGCGCACACGCGCCGGGCGGACATCCTGGTCGCCGCCATTGGCAAGGCGCGGCTGGTGACGGCGGACATGATCAAACCGGGGGCGGTGGTGATCGACGTGGGCATGAACCGCCTGCCGCCGGAAGAGGGTGGCAAGCTTTGCGGGGACGTGGATTTCGAGGCAGCGAAAGAAGTGGCTTCCCTCATCACCCCGGTTCCCGGTGGCGTTGGTCCGATGACCATCACCATGCTGCTCACCAACACCATGGAAAGCGCAGAACGTGCCGCAGCGCGCAGAAACTAGGCGGCAGGCGATGCGCGCGCCGATCACTACCTTTGTTCCTGGCCTTGCGATTGCCGGACGAATGGGGGGCGCGGCATGAGCACGGCGCCCCCCGTTGTGGGCATCGTCATGGGCTCGGATTCCGACTGGCCGGTCATGGCGGCGGCGGCGGCCATGCTGCAGGACTTCGGCGTGCCCCACGAAGCCCGCGTGGTGTCGGCCCATCGCACGCCCGATCTGCTGTTCGAATACGCGGCGAGTGCGCGCGAGCGGGGCCTGCAAGCGATCATCGCTGGTGCCGGCGGTGCGGCCCATCTGCCGGGGATGCTGGCGGCCAAGACCACGCTGCCGGTGCTCGGCGTTCCCGTCCCGTCCAAGCAACTCAAAGGGCTGGACTCGCTGTTGTCCATCGTTCAGATGCCGAAGGGCGTTCCCGTGGCGACGTTCGCCATTGGTGAGGCAGGTGCCGCGAATGCCGCCCTGTTTGCCGTCGCCCTGTTGGCCAACCACGATGATGGGCTCGCCCAACGCCTTGCCGATTTCCGCGCGCGCCAGACGGAGCGTGTGCTGGAGATGAAGCTCCCCCCTCAATGACCGTCCGCTTCCGTGCGGCCCGGACCGCGCGGACAGCGAGTTTTTCCGTTCCCCCCTGCACCCGTAGCGTTACCATTTCTGTTCCATCATGATCCTGCCTCCCGCCAATCTCGGCATGCTCGGCGGCGGCCAGCTTGGCCGCTTTTTCGTCGTGGCCGCCCACGAAATGGGCTACCGCGTCACGGTGCTGGATCCCGATCCCCACAGCCCCGCTGGCCGGCTGGCCGACGTTCACCTAATTGCGCCTTTCGACGACCCGGACGCCCTGAACCGCATCGCGGAAACCTGCGCCGCCGTCAGCACGGAATTCGAGAACGTGCCGGCCGCGGCCCTGGACTATATCGCCAAGTTCATGCCGGTACATCCGGCGGCCCGTTGCGTCGCCACCGCTCAGAACCGCATCGTGGAAAAGGCCTTTCTGGCCCAGAACGGATTCGACGTCGGCCCCTACACGGTGGTGCGCTCACCGGAGGATATCGATGGCGCCGATGCGGCCCTGCTGCCTGCGGTCCTGAAAGTGAGCCGGTTCGGGTACGACGGCAAAGGCCAGGCTCGCGTATCGAACGCCGCCGAAGCCAAGGTCGCGTTTCACGGCTTCAAGGATGAGCCCTGCGTGATGGAGAAGTTGCTGCCGCTGGATTGCGAGATCTCCTGCGTAGTTGCCCGCAGCGAGAGCGGCGAACTGGCCTATTTCCCCGTGGCGGAAAATCGCCATCGGCATGGCATCCTCGACGTCAGCATCGTGCCGGCTCGGGTGAGCGCGGAACTGCGTACTCAGGCGGAACAGATGGCGGCCCGGATCGCCGCGAAGCTGGGCTACGTTGGCGTGATGGGCGTGGAGTTCTTCGTCAGCGACGGGCGCCTGCTGGTGAACGAGATTGCACCGCGGCCCCACAACAGCGGCCATTACACCCTGGACGCCTGTTACGCCAGCCAATTCGAGCAGCAGGTGCGCGCGCTCTGCGGGCTGCCCCTGGCGGACAGCCGGGCCTATTGCGCCGCCGTGATGGTCAATCTGCTCGGCGACCTGTGGCCGGGTCCGGATCCGGACTGGTCGTCGCTGCTGGCGGACCCTGCCGTCAAGCTGCACCTGTATGGCAAACACCACGCGCGCCCTGGCCGCAAGATGGGCCACTTCACCGTGATCGGTAGCGATGCCCAGCGGGTCTTGGATGCGGCGCTGATCGCGCGGCGGCGCATCGGCGTCGTCGACTGAACGGCGCCCCGCGTGCCGCCTCGTCTGTAACGTGATGAACCGCAAAGACATTGCCGAAGCCGCCGCGCTGCTGCGCCGGGGCGAGATCGTTGCCTTCCCCACCGAGACCGTTTATGGCCTGGGCGCGGACGCGCTGAACGCCGCGGCGGTGGCCAAGATTTTCGCCGCCAAGGAACGGCCGGCCGACCACCCTCTCATCATTCATCTGCCGGGCAACGCGCAGCTCGAACACTGGGCGCGGGACGTGCCCGGCGCCGCGCAGCGCCTGGCCGCCGCCCTGTGGCCGGGGCCGCTTACCCTGATCCTGAAACGCCACAGCCGCGTTCCCGCCATCGTCAGCGGCGGTCAGGATACCGTGGGGCTGCGCGTGCCGGACCACCCGGTCGCCCGAGAACTGCTGGCGCAGTTCGGTAGCGGCATCGCCGCGCCCTCCGCCAACCGCTTCGGGCGCATCAGCCCGACGACGGCGGAACACGTGCGCCAGGAACTCGGATCCCGGGTGCCCCTGGTGCTGGACGGCGGCCCGTGCACGGTAGGCATCGAATCCACCATCCTGGATCTTTCGACTCCGGCCTGGCGAATTCTGCGGCCGGGCGCCGTCGGCGCTGACGAAATCGTCGACATACTGGGCCGCCCACTGCGGCCGGTCGAGGAAGAGGACGAGAGCGACGAGACGCTACCCCGCGTATCGGGCTCGCTCCCCGGGCATTACGCGCCGCGCACGCCGCTCCTGATGGTGCCGCCCGCCGCGCTCCTCGCCGAAGTGGCGGCCCGGCTGGCCCAGGGCCTGAACTTCGCGGTGCTGGGTCGGAACGTCAGCCCGGCGCCGGGGCAATACCACGGCGTGCTGTGGCAACGGGCGATCACCGATCCTGCCGGATACGCCCACGATCTCTACGCTCACCTGCGTGCGCTAGACGCTGCTCAGGTCGATCTCATTATGGTGGAAGAGCCACCCCGGAGCGACGCCTGGATGGCAGTGAACGATCGCCTCGCCCGCGCCGCCCGCGGCTCCGGGGCCAACGAAGAGCCCTGATTCACTT
>JBAWHH010000503.1:0-4491 GCA_049593715.1 Rhodocyclaceae bacterium | reverse complement strand
CCGCTTATCTCGTCACCGGCGGACTCGGCGAGGTCGGCCTGCTTGTTGCGGGCGCGATGGCGGAGCACGGTGCGCGCCGCTTGGTGCTGATGGGCCGCAGTGGTTTGCCGCCGCGCACTTCCTGGCAGCATGGGGATCTCGACGCGCGCACCGCGCGGCGCGTGGCCGCCGTGCGCGCACTTGAAGCGCGAGGCGTATCGGTAAATATTCTCGAAGCCGACCTGGGCGACCTTGCGGCCGTTCAGAAAGCGCTGGCGGATTACGCCCGCGAGGCATGGCCGCCGATCTGCGGTGTCGTGCACGCTGCCGGCGTGCTAGACAACCGCCTCGCATTGCAGCTCGACAGCGACACCTTTGACCGGGTGCTAGGTCCCAAGCTGCGCGGCGCGATGAACCTGGACCGGCTATTGCCCGAGCTGGAATGCTTCATCCTTTTCTCATCCATTAGCGCCGTGTTGGGTATGCCCGGTATGTCGAACTATGCGGCGGACAACGCCGGGCTCGACGCGCTGGCGGCGGACCGTTGGGCGCGGGGCCTGCCCGCCCTCAGCATCCAGTGGGGACCCTGGGAAGGCACCGGCATGCACTCGGGTGAAAAGGCCGAGCGGAACATGCAATGGTTGCGCGAGCAGGGTGTCCAAGGCTTTACCCCCGAGCAGGGCGTGGCCCTGTTCACCGCGCTGGCCGGGCGGCCAGAAGCCGTGATCACTGTGATGCCTGTGGACTGGGCGGTGCTGCAGGCCGCGCGGCGCGGTCGCGACCTGCGCCTCTTTGCCGGCCGGGGCAACATCGGTAGCGAAGGTGCGGCGGACCTGCCGCTGGACCAGCGCTTGGCGGCCTTGGCCCCGGCGGAGCGCCGCAAGCAACTCGACAAGGTGGTGCGCGAGGCCGTGTCTCGGGTGCTCAAAATCGCGCCGCAGCGCATCGACCCCGCCAAGCCGCTCGGTACGATGGGCCTGAACTCGCTGATGGCGATGGAATTGCGCAACCGCCTGGAAGCGGCGCTCGGTCGCGCGCTGTCCGCCACCCTGGCGTGGAACTATCCGACGGTGGACGCGCTGGTCGTCTTCCTTGCTGGCGACACCCTGGCAGGCGTTGCTCCCCCGTTGGTTTCTTCGCCCGGCGCGGCACCTGCCGTTGCCGCCGATGTCGCCGCGCTCTCCGACGAAGAAGCGGCGCGCCTGCTGCGTCGTCGCTAATCCTCTTTCCATTGCCTATGGCTGTCCCCGATTCCCCCACTTCCCTCGCTGGTCTGTCGCCACTGAAGTTGGCGCTGCTCGCTCAGCAGATTCGCGCACAGAGCGAGCCGGTGCTGCGCGCCGACCCCATCGCTATCATCGGCCTGGGCTGCCGGCTTCCCGGCGGCGTTAATGATCCGGAAGCGTTTTGGGAACTGCTGCGCAACGGGGTGGATGCGGTGGGCGCACTGCCTTCCGGCCGCTGGAACGCCGACGCGCTCTACGACCCCGATCCCGCGGGGCCCGGCAAGATCGCAACCAAAGGGGGCGGCTTCCTGAAAGAAATCGACCGCTTCGACGCAGCCTACTTCGGCATCCTGCCGCGGGAGGCTGAGCACATGGACCCGCAGCAGCGGTTGTTCCTCGAAGTGGCCATCGAGGCGCTGGACCACGCCGGCCTGACGCGGGAAAAGCTCGCCGGCTCGCGCACCGGCGCTTTCGTCGCCAGCTACTACAACGAGTACGCCCAGATGCAGTACGCCGACCCGGCGTGCATCGACGCGCGTACCCTCACCGGGACGGTGCATAGCGTCCTGGTCAACCGGCTGTCCTACCTGCTGGACCTGCGCGGGCCGAGCGTTTCGGTGGACACCGCCTGCTCCTCGTCGCTGGTCGCTATTCACCTCGCCTGCCAGAGCCTGCGCCACGGCGAATGCGACATCGCCCTGGCCGGCGGCGTGTCGCTGATGGTCAGCGAGTCGCAGATGATTTCCCTGTCCAAGGTCGGCTTCATGGCGCCGGACGGGCGCTGCAAGACGTTCGACGCCAGCGCCGACGGCTTTGGCCGCGGCGAAGGCTGCAGCATCATCGTGATGAAGCGCCTGGCCGACGCCCTGGCCGACGGTGACCGCGTGCTGGCATTGGTGCGCGGTTCGGCGGTGAACCAGGACGGCCACTCCACCGTGCTGGCGGCACCCAACGGCTTGGCGCAGCAGGCCCTAATCCGCGAAGCACTGGCCAATGCCCAGGTCGAACCGGCGCGTATCGGCTACGTGGAAGCTCATGGTACCGGTACTGCCCTGGGCGATCCGATCGAAGTGGAGGCGCTGGCCGCCACCGTTGGGCAGCCCGCGCCCGGCGCCGGTCCCTGCCTGATCGGCGCGGCCAAGGCCAACGTTGCCCACCTCGAAGCCGCCGCTGGCGCTACCGGCGTCATCAAGTCGGTGCTGATGCTGCAACACGGCGAGATTCCGCCGCTGGTGCACTTCAAAACACTGAACCCGCATATTTCTCTGGCCGGCACCCGGCTGGCAGTGCCGACCAAGCTCATGCCCTGGCCGGCGGGCGCGCAGCCGCGCTGCATCGGCACCAGCGGTTTCGGGGTTGGCGGTACCAACGCCCACGTCATTCTCGAAGAGGCGCCGCGACTGAGTGCTCCCGAAGCACCGGCCTATGTGGCTGCTCCGTGGCTGCTGCCCCTCTCCGCCCAGGGTGAGCCGGCGCTGCGTGTGCTGGCCGAACGCTGGGCCGATTTTCTCGGCACGTCGCAGGTCCCGCTACCGGCACTGTGTGCCACTGCGGGCGAACGCCGTTCCCATTTGGACCATCGACTTGCAGTCGTTGGGGATTTGCCGGAACAGATGGTCGAGCGGCTGCGTGCATTCGCCGCCAGCGGGACGGTTCCGGCCGGTGCTGCCCGGGGCCGCCGCTCCCTGGCGGGGCCGCTGCGCGTGGCGTTCGTCTTCAGTGGCCAGGGTCAGCAATGGCTGGGTATGGGCCGCGAATTGATGGATCGGGAGCCCGTTTTCCGTGCCGCACTGGCCGATGTGGACGCCCAGTTGCGCCGCCATGTGACCTGGTCGCTGCTGGCGGAACTGGCCGCCGCGCCAGAGCAATCGCGCCTCGACGATACCGAGGTGGCCCAGCCGGCGATCTTCGGCGTTCAGGTGGCGCTGGCCGCGTTGTGGGCCCACTGGGGCATCCGTCCCGACGGCGTGGTAGGCCACAGCGTGGGCGAGATTGCCGCACTGCACGTTGCCGGCTCCCTGGCCCTGGACGAGGCAGTACGCATCGTCGTACAGCGTGCGCGCTTCATGCAGCGCGCGACCGGGCAGGGGGCAATGGCGGCTGTGGGTCTGTCCGAGGCGGCGGCGCGGGAAGCCATCGCGGGGTATGGCGAGCGGCTGTCCGTGGCGGCCATCAACGGTCCGGGCGGTGTCGTGTTGTCGGGCGAGTCCGGCGCTTTGGCCGAGGTCCTGGCGGCGCTGGAGCGCCAAGGGGTTTCCCAGCGCGCGCTGCCGGTGAATTACGCTTTCCACAGCGCGCAGATGCTAGCCCATGCCGAAGCCCTGGTTGCTGCCCTGGGCAACGTGGCCGCCGGTAGTCCATCCCTGCCGGTTTACTCCACCGTCACCGGCCGGGTGCTGGACGACGCGCCGGTGGACGCGGCCTATTTCGGGCGCAACGTGCGCCAGGCGGTGCGTTTCGCCGACGCCATCACGGCCATGCTTGATGATGGCTTCACGGCTTTCGTCGAGATCGCCGCCCACCCGGTTTTGGCCGCTTCCGTCGCCGAATGTGCCGAAGCCCGGCACGAGGACGTGCTCACCGCCGCGTCGCTGCGCCGCGGCCGTCCCGAACGCGAAGCCATGCTCAACGCCCTTGCCGCCCTGTACGCCGTCGGCCGCACGCCCGACTGGCCCGCGCTGCAGGGCGCTGCTGCCGAGGTGCATGATCTGCCTGCCTACCCCTGGCAGCGTGAGCGCTACTGGCTGCGCCCGAGCGCACCGCAGGCTGGGGCTCCAACCGCAACGGTGTCCGGCCCGACCGGGCTGCTGGCGCGTCAGCTGCCGATTGCAGGCGTCACTGTTTTCGAGACGGCGTGGCCGGACGAAGCCCCCGCCTGGCTGGCCGACCATCGCGTCGCCGGCCGACTGCTGATGCCGGGCATGGCCATGCTCGAAGCACTGCGCCAGGCCGCCGTCGAGGCGCTCGCGGCACCGCAGGTGGTGCTGGAGGACTTCGTCGTGCTGCAGCCTTTGGTGCTGGCCGAAGGCGAGGGCGAGCGCAGCGCCTGGCAGGTGGTGGTGTCCGAACCCGAGGTCGGACGCGCCGCCGCCACGCTCTTCGGCAACGATCCGGCTGCCCCGGGCCGTTGGCGCAAAGTCGCCAGTGCTCTGGTCCGATTGGTCACGCCGGCTGATGCGGTAGCGGCGTCCTTCCCGGCCATCGCAGATGGTGCCGCTACGAATGGCCTCTACGATGCCTTTGCGGCCATCGGCGTGGATTTCGGCCCGGCCTTCCATACCGTCGA
>JBAWHH010000502.1:0-5512 GCA_049593715.1 Rhodocyclaceae bacterium | reverse complement strand
GGTCAGCCCTTGCGCATACTCCAGCGCCACCCCCAAGACCACAAAACCCAGGGCACAGGTTCCTCGCCCGCGTCTGGAGGAATAGAGCCAGGCGAACCACTGCATCAGCGCCGCGTAGGCCAGGAGGTGCCCGACTTTGTCGCCTTCTGCGCCGGGGAGGTCCAGCGGCGCCGGCGTCAGGGAAAGCAGAACGACGAGCGCAATCAGGCCCCAGCCGCAGGCGCGCCAGAAGGGGAAATACGTTAGACGTTCGGCCGAAGCGGCGGTCATCGTCGCTGAGCGAAGGGGAGGATCAGGGCACGTCCGCGTAGGCCATGCGGCCGCGGATGCGGGCGGCGTGGGTCTGCAGGCGCCCCGAAAAGCCCTTCTCGTATTTACGTGGATTGGGCAGCATCACCGCAAGGTGGGCGGCCTGGGCCGGCCCCAGTTCGGCCGCGGACATGCTGAAATAGCGGCGCGCTGCGGCTTCCGCGCCGAACACACCGTTGCCCCACTCCACCACGTTGAGATACACCTCGAGGATGCGGCGCTTGTCCCACAGCGTTTCCAGCATGAGGGTGATGATCGCCTCCTGACCCTTGCGCCAGGGCGTCTTGTCCGGCGAAAGGAACAGGTTCTTCGCCAGTTGCTGGGAAATGGTGGAGCCCCCCGCCACGGCACGCCCGCGGCGCTGGTTCTTTTCGATCGCCTTCTGCATGGCTTCCCAGTCGAAACCTTCGTGGTCGATGAACTTGTCGTCCTCGGCGGCCACCACGGCGCGCTTCAAACTGGTGGAGATGCGCTCGTAGGGCACCCATTGGTGCTGGATGCGGGCGTCGGGGTCGATCTCGCGCAATTCGTCGAGCCGGATGTCCATGAAACTCGTGGTGCCCGGGTCAACCCAGCGCCACAGCACGATGTGGCCGAACAGCCAAACCTGGTAGCCGATGGCCAGCGCGACGAGCACCAGCAGCACGCGCCGCACCCAGAGGATCGGTTTGGACACCATCGATTGCTCAGCGCTGGCGCAGATCCGCCAGCACCGGCGCCGTATCCGGCCGCACGCCGCGCCAGGCGAAGAACGCTTCCGCCGCCTGCTCCACCAGCATGCCCAGGCCGTCGGCCAGCCGCGCCGCGCCCTGGCGCTGGGCAAGCTGCAGGAAAGGCGTCGGCCCTTTGCCATACATCATGTCGTAGGCCAGGCAACCGGCGGCGAACAAGCCCAAAGGCAGGTCGGGGACTTCGCCGGCGAGGCTGGCGGAAGTGGCGTTGATGACCAGATCGAATTCGTTACCGGCGAGCGCCGCGAAGCCGCAGCCTCGGACGGCGAGAGCATTCTCCAAGGCGGCGCCATCGAAAGCCCGTGCCAGCGCCTCGGCCTTGGACGCGGTGCGGTTGGCCACCGTCAGACCGGAGGGCCGCTCGGCCAGCAGCGGCCCCATCACCCCCCGGGCCGCTCCGCCGGCACCCAGCAGCAGGATGCGCCGGCCCCTCAGGTCGCAGCCCAGATTGATCCGCAGGTCCGCCACCAAGCCGGCGCCGTCGGTGTTGTCGCCGACGATGGCGCCGGACGGAAAACTCAGCGTATTTACCGCGCCCGCTGCCGCTGCACGGGGCGACAGTTCCGTCGCCAGGGCAAACGCTTCTTCCTTGAACGGCACGGTGACGTTGGCGCCACGGCCGCCGCGGGCGGCGAAATCCTTCACCGTTGTTGCGAACCCGTCTCGCGGCACCAGGATCGCCTCGTAAGTCAAATCTTGCCCGGTCTGCCGCGCAAAGGCGGCGTGGATGGCGGGGGACTTGCTGTGGGCTATGGGGTTGCCAAAAACGCAGTAGCTGTCGGTCATGGTCAGGAAAAGCGGCCACTACTCGGCCTGCAACTGGTCCGACTTGGTGAAAGCCCAGGTCCGGGTAATGACCAGGATGTCGACGTTCTGGCGCAGCTTGGGCGGAAAAGCGCCGAAGGGCGCCGCCAGTTCGACGATGCGCCGCGCCGCGCTGTCCAGCACTTTGTGGCCGGATGACCGGCTGATATCAACGGATTCGACTTCGCCGTCGGCGCGGATAGCCACGCTCAACACCAGATTGCCGTAGAGCTTGCCGCGGGCTTCCGCCGGGTAATTGAAATTGCCGACGCGTTCCACTTTGTGGCGCCAGTCTTCCACATATTGGGCCTCAACCGCTTCGGAAGTCCGGGCGCCGATGAACTTCTTGCGCGGCCGCTTGTTGTATTCCTCCACCTGCCGCTCGATCTGTGCCTCCATGCGCGCCATGGCCAAGGCATTCTGGGCCAGATCGACACCGGAAGCCGGCCTGGGCGTCTCCTCCGCCTCGGTATTCCGTTTCGGATCCGAGGGCAGCGCCTTCTGGCTCTTCAACTGCGTCATCAGCTTGCGCTGCTGGGCCTCGACCTCGCGCAACTTCTGCTGCGCCTGTATCAGGTCGGTACCGCTTTCCGGAGTACGCAATGGCGGCAGCGGCGTCTTGGCACGGCGGTTCTCGTCCGTGTTGCCGCCGCCGTCCAGATTGGCCTGGGCGCGGGCCTGGGGATCGGCCGGTTTGCTGGCGCTCTTCGCGTTGACCAGGACTACTTCCAGTTGCGAGTCGCGCACCTTGTTGAGCAACCGCTCCGGCAGGCGAAAGTGGATGGACAGCACGACCGCGTGGACGAACACCGACACCGCCAGGGCGAGCACGAGCCCACGGTTGGCAGGCGGCACCGCCTGCAGCCCGGTGGGCCAGGTGAGGAACATGGACGGCCGCACGATCGCTGGACGCAGGCGCCGAGCCTTACTCGCTCTCGAGTGCCGGATCGGGTGTTTGCGCGCCTTCATCCTTGGCCAAGGTACTTACATAGCGGGCATCGACGACCAGTTCGAGCAGGTCGACGGCGCCGATGGAAAGGAGAATGCGGGTCCCGGGGTTGCTGGCGGGCACCGAGGGGACGCGCAGGAACAAAGGCAGTTGCTCCAACCGAATCAGGCTTTCGCGCACCACGGTTCCCACCGCTTGTTGCACGCCTTCCTGCAGCAGCCAGCGCAGGCACCAGTAGCGTTCCATGTTGCGCTGAAATTCGGCGTAGGCGGAGTAGGTGAGGTCGAAATCCCGCATGGCCGACAGCTAGGCTTCGGAGCCCGCCGGAAAATGCAGCGGCTCGGCGCGCAGGCAGGCAATCAATTGCCACTGATTCACCAGATCCACGTAGCGCCGCAGCGGCGAGGACGACCAGGCGTACTGGGCGACGCCCAATCCCTCGTGGCGCGCTGCTACCGTGGTCATGCGCACCTTGCCACCGGTCTGGGCGCGGTAGATACCCGGCGCGCCCTGATCCGCCAGGAACTTGCCCCAAGTGCTGTTGGCGAAAATCATCAGTTCCGACACCACCTTGTCCAGGGGCGAACCGCGTTTGCGCCGTTCGATGGTGATGCGGCCGGGGCCGTGTTCCGTCGTTCCGTCCCAATCCACGACGTAGTTGTAATCCATCATGCCGGAAGCCAAGGGCGATTTTCCCCGCCCCGCTTCGAGGGCGTTGGCCAGCGACCAGAGATAGGTGAGTTCCCCGCTGAAAGGGAAATCGAGGCCGCCCTGGGCCAGGGTTGCCTCGTTGAACACCGGCTCGATGTCGTGGTGGCGCAGGTTGGCCACCAGGGGCACGCGCTCGACGCGGCTTTCGCTACCGATGATGCTCAGATCCGGTGCCACATCCACATAGAGCGAAACGGCGGGGCAGTCCATGCCGGCGGACAAGGTAAAGCGCTCGACAACCCCGTCGGGCAGCATGGTGTACTTGTTGCCCGGCATGTAGACGGTGGACAAGCGCTGCCGCGCCACGGCATCCAGTGGACTCGCCGGCGCAAAACCGAGGCCCGGGGCGGCGATGTGGATGCCCACGCGGCAGCCGCCGTCCTCGCGCGGCGTCACTGAAAAGGCGTCATCGATTTCCGTCGTCGCGGCATCGTCGATGCTGAACGCCCGCACATCGGCGCGCGGGAGATCGATCGAGACTTCCGGCAGGGTGAAATCGGGAAAACCCGTGCCGGCGGGGAAATACTCGAACAGGAAACGGCCGAGGTGGTAGTCGTGGCTGGACGGCAACGCACCGCAGCGGAACAGCAGTTGGACGGGCCCGAGGCCGCTTTCTTCGCACGCCTGCTCCAACGCCTTGGTCTCCAGGCGATTGCGGTCCGGCTTGTAGAGAAGTTGCGGCAGCATGGGCGGGAATTCCGCCGGCAGGCGGGAATCCATCAGATCCCGCGCCATGCGCTCGACGGCCAGCGCCTGCTGGCGCTTCTTTTCCAGCCCGCCCAGCGCGGCTTTCAGGATATCCGGCGGCGCCTTGCGGAAACGCCCCTTGCCCTTGCGGTGGAAATAGATCGGCGCCGCGTGCAGGCGCAGCAGGATGGCTGCGGCTTCGGTGGGCTGAGGAACATGGCCGTAATAGTCCCGCGCCAGTTCGTCGAACGCGAACTCGGCTTCGCCGCTGACTTCCCACAAGAAGTCGGTATCGAAGCCCTCCGCCTCGCTTTCCGCCTGCTCCAGCAGTTGGGCGGGCGTCGGCTCGGCGAAGCGCAGCAGGACATTGGCAGCCTTGATCTTGGCACGCCGGCCGCTGGTGGTTTCCACCTGCAGCGAGCTGGTGTTGTCGGCGAGCACGACCCCTGCCCGAAAGGCGCCGTCCTCTTCAAACAACACATTCATATTGCGAAGCCCCGGCCGGTGAATTTGACCGCGAATTATAGACGAAGGCTGAAGCGCTCCCCGCGCCCGCAGCGGCGCTGCCGCAGCCCGATCCCAGCACCGCGGCGCCGGCACGCCTCGGGGGTCGCCCCCTGCTCAGGCTGGCACCCCGACGACGAGGACGTGAACGCGGTACGGGCCATGGGCGCCGAGCACGATCGTCTGCTCGATGTCACCGGTGCGCGACGGGCCGGAAATGAAATTCACGCTACGCGGCAGTTCCCCCAGTTCTTCCCGCACCTTGCACCAGGCCTCCTCCATGCCCGGCACGATGCGCGCCGCGTCGACGATGGCAATATGGGTTTCCGGCAGCAGGCTGACCGTGGCCGGCGCGCCCGGGGAAGAGCAAAGCACCAGGGTGCCGGTTTCGGCGATGGCGCAGAAACAGCCGGTAATGCCTACCAGATCACTTTCCCGCGCCGCCCGGCCCTCCACCGCGAGGCCGGCGGCGAACCAGTCCAGCCCAGCAACTTCCGGGGCGCACACGGCCACCGGCGGCAGACCCTGCTGGCGCAGATAACGGGCCACGGCCTGCGGCACGTCAGCCGGCCCCGGCACACGATCCATCGAGCTTGCCAGGGCTTCCGAACGCTGGCGGAAATACTGGATGAGATCATCACCAACGGGAGGACGCGGCCCCGGGGTGCGAGCGGCAAGGGTGGACACCATCGCCTCGCCGGCGGCGACGGCGTTTTGCGGCGTGCGGCCAACACGCTGGCGGATGCGCTCCAGGATCTGCTGGCGGGAATCGTCGCCCGGGTGGTCCATGGACATGCTCCTACACCACGCGGTTGCG
>JBAWHH010000501.1:0-4159 GCA_049593715.1 Rhodocyclaceae bacterium | reverse complement strand
CACCTACATTGGCCAGCCATTCGGCTACCTTACTCGGCCCAGCGCCACCATTACGGCCCGCAATGCCAGCGGAGGCGTGACGCAAAGCTACCGTGGTTCGCTCTGGAAACTGACCTCCGGATCCCTCAGCCAGACCTATTCGCCATTGACCCCCGCTTCGCCCGGGCTGAGCGTCACGGGCATCAGCGCACCGGCCTTAGCCAGCAACGGGAACGGCACCGGAACCTACATGGCCAACAGCGCCGATCTGCTCACGTTTGCGCGCAGCACCACAATGCCCCAACCACAATTCACCGCCAACATCTCGCTGACCGTGAATGCCTCCGACGCCACGGAAGCGGCGGTGGCCGGCAACGGAACCATCACGGCCTCGGCGCCGTTGGTGTTCAACGGCGGCGGCAGCGGCATCGCGTTCGACTCCGGCGCACTGTTCCGTTACGGCCGGCTGCGCCTGGCCAATGCCTACGGCTCGGAGCGGCTGGTGCTACCGGTGGGTCTGGAAACCCAATTCTGGAATGGCTTCGCGTTCGTCACCAACGCCGCGGACTTCTGTACCCGCATCGCCGCCTCGAACATCAAGCTTTCCGGCTACCAGCCGGCCGGATATTCCTCTGCCGTTCCGCAAGGCAATGTGAGCATCAGCGGCGCCGTTGTAGCTGGGAAAGCCAATCTTTCGCTCTTGAAACCCCTCACGCCGAGCCGCGGCTCGCTGAACCTCTGCGTGGATCTCGATGCCGGGACCGGCGGCGACACCACCTGCCAAGCGGCGACGCCGGCCGGGCTGACCTACCTGCAGGATCGCCGCACCGGCAGCACCTACACCCAGGATCCCGCGTCCCGCGCCGCATTCGGCCTCTACAAGGGGCCGAACAACTTCATCTACTACCGCGAGAACTACTGAATTGACGCCGAAACGCCTGGCTAATCCAGGCGTTGGCGGCAGAACGCACTGCTATTCTGCAATGCGCTAACAGGGTGAGGGACCTTCGATTGACGGCGATGGCCTTTTTATCCCGGAGACAACCAGGTTGGATGGCGGTTTGTGCATTCCGCGATCGCCTCGACCTGGCCCACGTCTGCCGGGCAGGTGGCGGCAAACCACAGGTTCGCCTTCTTGCTTCCTACGCTGGCGGCGCGGGGCAAGCGGATGCGCTGGCGCGTTTGCGCAGTACCCATCACCTGTCGCGCTTCCGCTGCGTCACGTTGCTTGGCCCCGGCGAATACCAGTTGTTGCAGGCTGAGGCGCCGGCGGTTCCCGCAGCCGAACTGAAGACGGCGCTGCGCTGGCGCATCAAGGACCAGCTCGACTACCCGATCGAAGCGGCAACGGTGGATGCCCTGCTCATTCCCGGGGATGGTGCCGGGGGGGGGCGGACACCCCAGGCCTTCGCCGTCGCCGCACCCAAAGCGACCATCGGCGCCCGGGTCAAGCCGTTCCAGCACGGCAAGATCCCCCTCCAGGCGATCGACATTCCCGAGCTGGCCCAGCGCAACGTGGCCGCTCTGCTGGAAGACGAGAACCGGGGCTTGGCACTGCTCGCTTTCGATGGATCTGGCGGCCTGCTCACCATCACCTACCGCGGCGAACTCTACGCTTTCCGCCGCATGGAAATCAGCGCGGCGCAGTTGGCGAGTGCGGACGAGGAGCGGCGCGCTCAGTTGGTGGACCGGATCGCGCTGGAACTGCAGCGTTCCTTCGACCATTTCGACCGCCAGTACAGCTTCGTCAGTCTGAAACGGCTGGTGGTTGCGGAAGTGCCTGGCGCGGCGTGGCTGGCGCCCCAGTTGACCCAGCACAGTTACCTTCCCCTGGATACCATGGATCTCACCCCGGTGATGGATCTGGAAGCGGTGCCGGAACTGCGCCAGCCCGCCCGCCAGGGAGAGTGCCTGCAGCTCTTGGGGGCCGCGTTGCGCCCCGAGGCGGTGGCGCCATGACCCAATACATCAATCTCTACGATCCCGATCTGCGCCGCGGGCAGCAGCCGGTTTCGGCACCGCAAGCCAGCGCGGTACTGGGCCTCGCGATCATCGCCATGCTCGCGGCGGCGGGCGTGACGGGGTTCCAGGCGCGGGGTCTGGCGCGGGAATCGGCGGATCTCGAATTGCAACTCGCCGCGCAGCGCGAGCAGGTGGCGGCCCTGGGCAAAGAAATGGCGGCACGCCAGGCGGATCCCGTGCTGGCCGGGGAACTGGCCGCTGCCGAAGCCAAGCTGGCAACCCGGCGCGAAATGATCGCTCTTCTGGACAGTGGGGCCCTCGGCAACACGAAAGGCTTTGCCGACTATCTGCGGGCGTTCTCGCGCCAGAGTCTGCCCGGCTTGTGGCTGACCGGATTCGATATCGCTGGCGGCGGTGCCGAAATGGCGATTCGCGGCCGTGCGCTCGACGCTGCGCTGCTGCCGCGTTACGTTCGCCGTCTCAACGAAGAGGCGGTGTTTCGCGGCCGCAGCTTTGCCGAGTTGAAGATGGATGCGGCGGACGCCAAGCCCGTCGCTACGGGCGCCGCCACGGAAGCCAAGCCGGCGGCCGGCGAATCCAAACCACCCCTGCTCTTTGTCGAGTTCGTGCTTTCGTCCGCCAAAGCGCCCCATGGCTCCGCGGAGGTCAAGCCGTGAAGCAAGCCGTGCAGGCCTACGCCTCCCGCTTCAACACGCTGTCTTTGCGCGAGCGGGTTCTCGTCGCTTTTGCGGGTGTCACCGTGGCCGGCTTCTTGCTGCATCTGGCGGTCCTCGCACCGCAGATCGATGGGAAGAAAGCGCAGCAGCAGAGGATCAGCCAGCAGCGCAGCGATCTGGCGGCGCTGCAAGGCCAGCTCGCCGTGCTTTCAGGGCAGGCACGCGACCCGGACGCTGCGCCAAGGCGGCGGTTGGCGGAAGCGCGCACGCAGATCGACGCCATCGACACCCAGATCAAGACCATCGGGCGCCATTTAGTTCCTGCCCAGGAGGTTTCCCGTCTGCTGCAGGATCTGCTCGGCCGCCGCGAAGGGTTGCGCCTTGTGTCCTTGCGTACGCTTCCCGTGGCGGACGTGCTCGAACAAAAGGCCGGTGGATCTGCCCCTGTCGGCGCCCCAGCGCCGGCGACCACCGCCGCGCCCGAAAACGGCACGCACGCGGGGAGTGCACCGGCAGCAAGCTCGACTGACTCCGGCATCTACAAACACGGGGTGCAGATCACCGTGCAGGGCAGTTACCACGATCTGGCCGCTTACCTGGCCGATCTGGAGCGGCTGCCGCAGCGGCTGTTCTGGAGTCAGGCAAACCTGCGGGCCGAGTATCCGCTGAGCACGCTGACCGTGACGGTGTTCACCTTGAGCCTGGAGCGCACGTGGCTTACCGTCTGATCTTGCCCGTGGCTACTCTGCTGGCCTCGTTGACGGCGGTTGGTTTCGCCGCCGGGGCGGAGTCCGCTGCCGATCCGACGCGGCCGCCCGCCGGCCTGACTGCGGGGAACCCTTCGGGCACCGCGTCGAGCGGCCCAGTACTGCAATCTGTCATCGTCGGCAAAGGCCGCCGCTCGGCGGCGATCATCGGCGGCCAGCGGGCGGAACTGGGCGGGAGTTACGGCGAGGCGATCCTGACCCGGATCGGCGAGGCCGAGGTGGAACTGCAGGGACCGTCCGGCAGGCAGGTGCTGAGAATGACTCCCGAAGCCGTCAAGCGTCCGCTGTCTTCGGCGCCCCAACACTCCCGCGGCCGCAACGCCACGGTGGACCTCTCGACCAAACCATGAACATCAACGCCATCAAAGCGGTCAGCATGCTCGCTTGCCTCATGAGCCTCGCCGCCTGCTCCTCAACGCCTATCCGCTCCGGCGAGACCTACGATCGCATCAGCGACGAACTGCGCAAGGCGGGGGCCGAACCCGCCCGCACGGCGCGTCCCGCGGCGGTGGATCGCGCCCTGCTGGCGCCCCCGGTGGCCGCCAGTCTCGGCAGTGCCGCCAAGGAACCGCGCTTCGATCTAGTGGTTAGCAACGCGCCCGCCGCCCAAGTGTTCATGGCCATCGTCTCCGGTACCCGCTACAGCATGCTGCTGCCGCCGGAGTTGGCCGGCACCATCACCGTCAATCTGAAGAACGTGACGGTCCGCGACGCCCTCGACACCGTCCGCGATCTGTACGGCTACGAATACCAAGTCAAAGGCACGCGCATCTT
>JBAWHH010000500.1:0-1517 GCA_049593715.1 Rhodocyclaceae bacterium | reverse complement strand
CCCGCGTCCCGGCTGCTGACAGAGCGCTGGTGGAGAACCGGCTGCGATGGCTGCAACGCCTTGCGACGGGCAAACGCCAGACCTCGACTGCGGAAAAAGCGAAGATCGAGATGGCGATCCACATGGCCGACGAGGCGCTCAGGCAGGGGCGAGTCTGGCGTGCCCGCACCGCCATGGAGCACAACTCGCTTCTCGCCATCTACCGCCGGCTCGACTGCTATCCGCCAAACTTGTTCGCAGGCAAGGAAACTCCAAGCGTTTGCGATCCAGACGCCGAAGTCACAAAACCGTGATCTCGAATTGCTAAAACTGTTGGCGCTATTTCCGGCGCGGATCGCCCTTTCCCCCGCTGGAACGACTTCGAGACCCCGCGTGCCACAATGACCCGACAACTGCGCCAGCAGAAGATGCGCGCCCCCCTGGGAAACTGACCGATGCTCGCCTCGATGGCTGGCCGCATGCTCCAGTTCGCCGCACTTTTCAGCCTCAAGCCCTTCGACGGCTCCTCCGAGCAGGGCCGGGCTCGCGAGAGGTATCGCCGCGTCGCCCTTAGCGCCATCGCAGCAGCGGCGGCGAAACTCGTGACCGTCGGAACCACCTTAATCTCCGTACCGCTTACGCTCCACTATCTTGGCGCCGAGCGGTACGGCATGTGGATGGCCATGAGTTCCGTCATCGCCATGCTCTCCTTTGCTGACTTGGGCATGGGCAACGGCATCCTCAATGCGGTTGCGGAATCCAATGGCCGGGATGACCGTCAGGCGATACGCCGAAACGTCTCATCGGGCTATTTCATATTGGGACTCATCGGAACACTGTTCGCGGCGGCTTTCGCCGTCGCCTATCCTCACGTCGGCTGGGATCGCCTGTTCAATGTCCAATCGCCCGTTGCCCAAACGGAAGCCGGGCCGGCAATCGCAGTCCTCGCCTCCGCTTTTGCCATAAACATCCCGCTCACCGTCGTGCAGCGCGTCCAGGCGGGCCTCCAACAGGGTTTCACCGCCAACCTCTGGCAATGCCTGGGGAGTGTGTTGGGGCTGGCCGGAGTGCTCGTCGCCATCGGCGCGGAGGCGGCACTCCCTTGGCTAGTGGCTGCCATGGTGGGGGGACCGATCATCGCCACCATATGTAACACCATTCATTTTTTCGGCTTCGCCCAACCAGATCTACTGCCAGTCCCGCGCTGCGTTGCGACTGAAAACATTCACCGCATTTCACACACCGGCATCTGGTTCTTCGCACTGCAGATCTCCGTTGCGCTCGCCTACGCGTCCGACAGTTTCGTGATTTCTCAGGTATTGGGGGCGTCGGCAGTTACTGAATACGCAGTGCCGGAGAAGATGTTTGCGCTCATCACAGTGCTGGTGGGTATGGCCTTGGGGCCCTTGTGGCCTGCCTATGGTGAGGCCATAGCCAGGGGTGACTCAAAATGGGCGCAGCAAACGCTTAGACGTTCCGTTGTGGGCGCGATCACCGTTGCCGCACTTATCGCTTCGCTGCTCGTATTGCTTGGGAAC
>JBAWHH010000499.1:0-2901 GCA_049593715.1 Rhodocyclaceae bacterium | reverse complement strand
AACGTTTTTGTGTTCGACCTCATGCACTCGCGGGTGAGCAGCCTGGATGGGCTGCCGGTGCTCAGTCTGCGCGAAAGCCCGTTCAGCGGGGCGTCGGCCTGGCTCAAGCGAATTCAGGATATCGTGATTGCCACTGTCGCTTTGTTTGTTTTGGGGCCAGTCATGTTGCTTATCGCGGCGGTGGTCAGGCTGACGTCTCCTGGCCCCGTGCTTTTCCGGCAGCGTCGCTACGGCCTCAATGGCGCGGTGGTCGAGGTCTGGAAGTTCCGGACCATGACGGTGACGGAGAATGGTGACAGCGTCGTGCAGGCGCGAAAGAACGATTCACGGGTGACGCCTTTCGGGGCGTTCCTCCGGCGAACCTCGCTGGATGAGTTGCCGCAGTTTATCAATGTGTTGCAGGGATCGATGTCGGTGGTCGGCCCACGACCCCACGCTGTCGCTCACAATGAGCAATACCGCAGACTGATTCGCGGCTACATGTTGCGGCACAAGGTCAAGCCGGGGATTACCGGGTTGGCCCAGGTGAATGGCTGGCGTGGCCCCACGGAAACCCCAGACAAGATGGAAATGCGCGTCAAGTACGATCTGGAATACCTGAACACGTGGTCGATGATGTTGGATCTGAAGATCATCGTTAAGACGATTTTCAAAGGCTTTGTTCACCAGAATGCGTACTGACGCCGCGGAAATGCTCGAACCTGGGGCACCGGGCGAAACGGCGGCGATGCGCAGAACCGAGGATCCGTTTTGGACGGCTATCTTGACAAAGGAATAAGGACTTTGCTAGTCTGCATTGCGGTCAAAGCGGGTTTTTTGCACGAGGTGCGAGAATGTATAGGCGACTGATTTTAATGGGTTTCTCCGTGGCGATGTGCGCTAGCGGGACGGCAATGGCGGGTTTCTCGGGGGATTTGTCCATATCGGCGATCGAGGCTGCGGTGAAGGGACGGCAGGCGCAGACCGCTGCAATTGCGACGGAAGCCAAGAAAGTGGGGGTTTCCGCCAGTACCCTTACGATGGCTTTGCTCAATGCGGGGCACGACTCGAACAAGGTGATCGGCACGATGGTTTCGTCGGGTTACGATGCGAGCAAGGTCGTCGGGACGGCGGTTGCATTGGGTGTGTCCCAAAAGACGGCGGTTGAAGCTGCGACGTTAGCCGGCGCGGATCGGCGACAGGTCGCCGAGGCGTCAAAGGCGAACGATTTTGGGCGTAGTAGCGAAAAGGAGCAGGCTGGCAGCGGCAGTTCCAAGATCGATCAAGGCAAGGGCACTGCATACGGTTCTGACCCTTGGAAGTATTCCCCCCCTAAGTTCGATCCAAAGAGCTGGGGCGACTACCGAGGCAATCCGTATATCAGCAAGTATTATTCTTGGTGGCTGGCTTTCCTGGAGGCTTACAAGAAGTGCCACGGTCCCTTCTCACCCTTCCCCACCCACGGTGGCGGTGGGCATTGTGGTGTAAGCCGTTCCTGACCGCCGTCTTCTTTGAAGAAATGGCAGCTTAGCGCTGCCATTTTTTTCGCCTACTGAATCCTCGTTTCGGAACAAGCTCGTGGTTCAATCCCTTTCGTTCGCGCCAACATTAGCCCAGGAAAACAATGAGGTGAAGGATGGCTGGCTGTTTTGGGGCTTGGTCGGTCTGCTGTTTTGGGCGCCACTGCCGCTCGGTAGCAACCGCACCTGGGCGGTCGGCATCCTCGTTGTCTGGTCCCAGATCCTGCTGATAGGCACTTTGGTGGTTTGGCGCCGATCGGTCGATGGCGCTTTCGCTAGGCTGGGCCTGTTCAAGGTTCCGATTGCCCTGCTGGGCGCCTTCTGCCTGCTCATCTGGGTACAGCTCCTGCCGTTGCCTGAGGCGATCCTCGGCGCCTTGTCGCCGGAGACCTTGGCCGTGCGGCGCGGCGTTTCGGACTTGTTGCTCAGCCTGGATCCTCATCAAACGCGAATCTACGCGGCGCTATCCTTTGGGTATTTCAGTTGTTTTCTCGTCGCCCTCCTTGCAGTCCGGGATGGCAAGCGACTGGAGATGTTGGCGCAGATGCTCGTCTATGCCGGATTGCTTCAGGCGTTGATCGGCGTTTTCCTTTTCTCCACCGGCGCCTCGTATACGTTTTTCTACTTTGACGTGGTGCACGACCGGGTGCGGGGCACGTTCGGATACCACAACCATATGGCAGGGTATATGGAACTCACCCTGTCGGTCGGTATTGGGCTCATGCTCGCTCGCTTGGGCAACGCGAAAATGCCCCAGGGAACCTGGCGGCATCGGCTGGTGGGGGTCTTCGAGTTCTTGCTTAGCGAGAAAATGCGCCTGCGCATGATGTTGGTGGTGTTGGTCATTGCACTGGTGCTGACGCGTTCGCGCATGGGTAACACCGCCTTTTTCGCGGCCATGCTTATTGTCGGTGTCGTGGCTATCGCACTTTCGCGGAAGATGGCGCCCGCGACGATTGGGCTGATCGCCAGCCTGATCGTGATCGACATTGTCGTCATCGGCGCCTGGGTTGGGCTGGAAAAGGTGACGGAGCGCATTTCGCAGACCGCTATGACTCAGGAAGCGGGCCTGAAGGAAGAGTCCGTTGAGTTGCGGGAGGATGCCGCGAGACACGCACTGGACTTGGTGAAGGACTTTCCCGCCTTCGGTACCGGTGCGGGCAGTTTCTACAACGCCTATCTGCGCTATCGCACGCCGCGGGACGGATATTTTGACCACGCCCACAATGATTACATCGAAATCGCTGCGGACGACGGATTGATCGGGCTCGGGATTCTCGGCCTTTTCGTCGCGGCGACACTGGCCAAAGGCGTACTGGTGTTGCGGAAGCGCCGTTCCAGTCTGCCCCGCGGGGTGGCGTTTGGCACATTGATGGCGGTTGTGGCCCTGATTATCCACAGC
>JBAWHH010000498.1:0-4300 GCA_049593715.1 Rhodocyclaceae bacterium | reverse complement strand
GGGCGGGGCGGCCGCTGGCGGGGGCGGGGCGAGAATGACGCCCGCCTTGGCCTGGGCCTCCAGCGCGGCGACCCGGGCGCGGATCGACTGGTGTTCGACGTGCAGGCTGCGCGCCCGCGCCGCCAGTTGTTCCAGTTCGTGGCGCCAGTCGGGATCCCCTTCTGGCTGCCCACCGCGGCGCATGCGCGAGCCGACCAGTCCACCGATGAAACCGATTGCGAATACCAACGCGATGGCGCCGAGCACCAAACTTTCCATGCCTTATCTCCGATTACCCCGTATTTCAACGAGAGCGCGGCGGCGATTGTCGACGATCATGGGGGCTGGCGCAGCAACGAAGTTCCCGTTTCAGGCCGACATCTACGAACAAAGCTCAGACTCATGGTCGATGCGCCTCGCGCCCGATGCCGCACAAACGGGCCACCTTTCAGGCTGTCTCCGCCGCTTCGGGTTGAGATACGTCTCGGCCGGAGATTCTGGCGACCCGATCGACGGTCGGGACGGGGATTTGGGCCAGGGGCACGGGCAACAAAGCCTCGGGCCGCGCCCGGGCGGCCTCGCAATCGAGCGTCCGCAGCGGCTACCGCGGCCGGCTAAGCCGCCGGAAAACGTAGGAGCATGAAAAACTCTGGTCTGGTCGGTAACCTAATGATTTTTTGGTTGAAGAGTGTTGGGTTCACGGGTGACAACAGCGGCTTGTCGGGTATTCGGGGCGCCGGCCGCCACCACGGTATCCGGTATTCTTTCGGGTTAGAATGTCCCTGTTCTAGGAGAACCGGGCTCTGCGATCCGATCGCCGAGCTTCTATGGACCGCCCGCCGTTCGGACCATCGGCGGGTAATACCTCACATCTTGCGCGGTCGAGATGTTTGACAATTCGGGCCGGCCTCGCAGTGCTTCGGCCTCAGAAAAAGACGGCTGGATTTCACCCGAAATCGCGTTCACGTAGAGGAAGGCAATCCAATGACGGGCTCCTGGCTCCTTCGATTCGTCCCACGGGAACATGCCACGGGACGCATATTTTGTTTCCCCTACGCCGGCGTCGGAGCTTCTATCTACCGCCATTGGTCCCCGCCGTTCATGGAGCAGGTTGAGGTTTGTGCCGTCCAACTTCCGGGCCGGGAAGGACGTTTTCGCGAGGCGCCGCTCACCAGCGTCGCCGAAATCGTGACTTTCCTGGCGGCCGAACTGCAGCCGTTCCTCGACCGTCCGTTCGCTTTCTTCGGCCACAGCATGGGGGCCGTGATTGCCTACGAGCTTGCCCAAAAGCTGGGCGAAATCGATGCCCCGTTGCCCGCCCACTTGTTCCTTTCCGGCCGCAGGGCGCCGCGCATGGCGGATACGAGGCAACCGCTGCACGTCCTGTCCGACGAGGATTTTCTTGCCGAGATCATGCGGCGCTACGGTGGCATTCCCGACGAAGTGCTGAACGAACCCGAATTGCTGGACTTGTTGCTGCCGTCGCTACGTGCCGACATCAAGGCGCTGGAAACCCATTCGCCAGCCGCGCGGCAAGCTCTGGATTGTCCGATTTCGGTTTTTGGCGGGGAGGATGACCCGCTGGCCCTGCGCGACGAACTTGAAGCCTGGGCTTACGAAACCACCGGTCCGTTTTCCCTGCGCCTGTTTCCGGGAGGCCATTTTTTCCTCGGCCAGCACCGTGATGCCCTGCTGCGGGACATTGCGGCGTCCTTCGCACCGCTGTTGGCCTCCCGCGCGAGAACCGCACTGGCACTATGACTGTGACCGATCTGCAATCTGACGCCCACGCGGTCGCCATTGTCGGCATCGGGTGCCGCTTCCCCGGCGGCGTGACCGATCCCGCGAGTTTCTGGCGTTTTCTCGTGGAAGGGCGCGACGCCATCGCCGAGATCCCTTCCGACCGCATCGATCTCGCCCACTTCTACGACGAGCGCCCGGCGACCCCCGGCCGCATCATGACGCGCTGGGGTGGTTTCCTGTCGCGCCTCGATGAGTTCGATGCCGGCTTCTTCGGCATCTCGCCGCGGGAGGCGGAACGCCTCGACCCGGCGCAGCGCCTGGTCCTCGAAACGGCCTGGGAAGGTCTAGAGGATGCTGGCATCGCCCCGACGCACTTGGACGGCACCGCTACCGGCGTGTTCGTCGGCCAGTGGCTGAGCGACTTCGAAGGCCGGTTGTTCGCCGATCCCGAGGTCGTGGACTTCTACATGACCACCGGCAGTGGTCGTTATGCCACCTCCGGCCGGCTGTCCTATCTGCTGGGTTTGCGCGGACCGAGCCTGACGCTGGACACCGCCTGTTCGTCGTCACTGGTGGCGGTGCACCTGGCCGCGCGCAGCTTGCGTGCCGGCGAATGCACGCTGGCGCTGGCCGGGGGCGTGAACGTCATCCTCCAGCCCCATATCAGCGTGGCCTATTCCCAGAGCCGCATGATGGCGCCGGACGGCCGCTGCAAGTTCGGCGACGCCCGGGGCGACGGCTACGTGCGCAGCGAAGGCGCGGGCATCGTGGTGCTCAAGCCCCTGGCCGCGGCGCTGGCCGACGGCGACCGCATCTATGCCGTGATCCGCGGCAGCGCCGTCAATAACGATGGTCACAGCAGCGGCTCGATGGGAACGCCCAGCCGCTCGGGCCAGGAGGCGCTGCTGCGCAGCGCATATGCTGACGCTGGCGTGGCGCCGGGGCGGGTCGGTTATGTGGAAGCTCACGGCACCGGCACCCGCGCCGGCGATCCGGTGGAACTGGGCGCCCTGGGCGCCGTGCTAGGCGAAGGGCGGCCCGGGGGCGAGCGCGCCCGTGTGGGTTCCGTGAAGACCAACTTCGGCCATACGGAAGGTGCCGCCGGCGTGGCCGGCCTGATCAAGGTCACCCTCGCGGTTCACCACGCCAGGATTCCCGCCAGCCTGCATTGCCATGAGTTGAATCCGGTGGTGGACTGGGCCAATGCGCCGTATGAACTGGCGCGTAGCGCCGTCGCCTGGGACGCCCCATCGCGTGTCGGCGGTGTCAGCGCCTTCGGTATTGCAGGCACCAATGCCCACGTGGTGCTGGAGAATGCGCCGCCGCCCTTTCTGCCGGCTGACGCTAACGTCCTGCCATCGCGGCCCGCGCTGCTGGTCCTGTCGGCCCGCAGTCCTGAGGCGCTACGGGCCCTGGCGGCCGCTTACGCGGTACGGCTGGACGGTGCGGACCGCGCGATGCTGGATGCCGTGTGTTGGTCCGCCGCCACGCGCCGCGGTGCATTGGAGCATCGCGCCGCCTTCGTTGCCGACGATGCCGGCGATCTGGTTACCCAGCTGAACGCATTCGCCGCAGGCGAGGCCGCGGCCGCCGAAGGGACGGTGCATGCCGCGCCGGCCCTGGGCCCGGTGTTCGTCGCACCCGGCCAGGGCGGTCAGTGGCTGGGTATGGCGCGCGCGTTGCTGGTGTCCGAACCCGCGTTCAGGGACGCCCTGCAAGCCTGCGATGAGGCTGCGCGGCCCTGGCTGGCCAATTCCATCGTTGAGCAGCTCCGGCTGGCAGCAGATCATCCCGACTACCGTCTCGACCGCATCGAGCTGATCCAGCCCGCCCTGGTGGCGGTCGCCATCGCCTGCGGGCGCTGGCTGCAGTCCCTGGGCATCGTTCCGGCGGCCGTGGTAGGCCACAGCATGGGCGAAGTGGCGGCGGCGCAACTGGCCGGCGTGCTCGACCTGGGCCAGGCCATGCGCATCATCTGCCGGCGCAGTGCGCTCATGGGCCGCACCAGCGGCCGTGGCGCCATGGCCATGATCGATCTGCCGATGGCCGAGGCCGAGCAGCGTCTGGCCGGGCGCGAGGCCCTGCTTTCGGTGGCGGTGAGCAACAGCCCGCGATCCTGTGTCGTGTCCGGTGACCCGGCGGCGCTGCAGGCGCTGATGACCGAACTGGAGGCCGCCGGCGTTTTCTGCCGCCTGGTGAAAGTGGACGTCGCCTCCCATAGTCCGCAGATGGAAACGCCGGCGGCTGAATTGACCCTGGATCTGGCGGATCTGGTTCCCGGTGAGGCTACGGTGCCGTTGCACTCTACTGTCCTGGCGTGCGCTGCCACGGGGCGCGAGTTCGGCGCCGGGTATTGGGGCCGCAACATGCGCCAGCCGGTGCGCTTCACCGACACCATCGACGGCCTGCTAGCGGCGGGTGCGCGCTGCTTCGTCGAACTAGGTCTGCACCCGGTGCTCACCGTCGCCGTGCAACAGACGGCACAGGCCCGCGGCCAAGCCGTGGCCACGCTGGTAGCGGGCCGGCGCGACGAGCCGGAACAGCGCAATGCGCTGGCGCTGGTGGCCGGCCTGTGGGC
>JBAWHH010000497.1:0-3379 GCA_049593715.1 Rhodocyclaceae bacterium | reverse complement strand
GGCCAGTTGTGCATGCCGTAGATGGCCTCCATGGGGAAACGGCGGAACAGGCCATCTTCCACCATCGCCTGCGCGCCGCCTTCGCCCTCTTCCGCAGGCTGGAAAACTAAATACACCGTGCCATCGAAATGGCGCGTCCGGGCCAGATGCTCGGCGGCGCCCAGCAGCATCGCCGTGTGCCCGTCGTGGCCGCAGGCGTGCATCTTTCCTTCATGGCGCGACCGGTGATCGAACGTGTTCGCCTCGCAAACGGGCAGCGCATCCATGTCCGCCCGCAGGCCGATGGCGCGATGGCCGTTGCCGACGGAGAGTTTTCCCACCACACCGGTCTTGGCCAAGCCAAGGAATACTTCGACGCCCAGTTCGCTCAGGCGGTGAGCGACGATGTCTGCGGTTCGCGCTTCTTCGAAGGCGGTTTCCGGATGGGCGTGGATATCGCGGCGCAGGGCAGTAAGCGCGGCCTGATCGATCGAAAGAGCGGCGATGTCTGGGGTAGCCATGGCGAAAATGTTTGGCCGGGTCGGCGCGGATTCAAGTACGCCCATGTTACCGGCCGGCGTCGCCATGGTGGCAGCCGGCAGGCGTCAGGTTGCAGGGGTGGCGCCCGGTCGTCCTGGGTTGGCGATCGAGTGGGTGCCCGCCCTTAGGCGGCCACGACGCGGTTCTTGCCCGAGCGTTTGGCTTCGTACATCGCCGCGTCGGCGCGGGCGATGGCTTGGGTGCTTGGTTCCTGCGGGTCGAGGGCGGTCACGCCAGCGCTGAACGTGATGAGTACCCGCTCGTTGTCGTGGAGAAAGAAGCGGCGCGTCAGTTCGCGCTGCAGGCGGGCCAGGACGTTAACGGCGTCTTCTAGTCGCGTTTCCGGCAGAAGAACGACGAACTCTTCGCCACCATAGCGGGCCAGCGTGTCGTGGGGGCGCAGGGTTTCCCGCACCACTTTGGCCATATGTACCAAGGCGTCGTCGCCCGCCTGGTGGCCCAGCCCGTCGTTGAGGGCCTTGAAATTGTCCACGTCCAGCAGGCCGATACACAGGGGCTGCTGGCGCCGGCCGGCACGGGCTTGTTCCCGGCCCAGGGCTTCGTCGAGACCCTTGCGATTGAGCGCACCGGTGAGTTGATCGTGCCGCACCATTTCACTGGTGTGGGCAAGCTCGCCCTGCAGGCGGGTGATTTCCCGCTCGGCGTCTTCTACCCGAACCTGCATGCCCCGCATGTCGTCGCGGCTGCGCGCGGCGGAGACCTGCATGGAGCGGGTCTCCTGCATGACTTCTTCGATCACGTCCGACAGTTCGGTGATGTCTTTGGCCTGGCTGATGCGCGTCGCGCAATTGCCGATCTTCTCGTGGTAGTTGCCGGTGGACTCGGTCATGCTGGCCAGGTGATCGACGAAGCTCGCGAGCATCGCCCGCAGCCGGTCCTTGGCGTCATTGAGGTTCTGTTTGAGAGCGCTCTGCTGGTAGATCACCTCTTTCAGCCGGCGCTCCACGTCGTCGATGCGCCGCACGTCCAGGGGCTCCGCGAAGAGGTCGGAGAGCATGGCGATCTGACCATGGAGCCACTGGTCATCCATTACCAACTCGTCGATGTTCTGCAGCAGCAACTGCAGCAGGTGGAGCAGGGCGGAGCGCAGTTGGACCTGATCCTCGGCCACCCATTGCAGTTGGGCGGCGAAAGCTTTCAGGCGTGACACGAGGTCGCTGGCAGGCGCGGTACCGCCGCGCAGACCCTCGGCCAAGGCCATGGCCTCCGTCGCCAGTTCCGGAGTCTCCGCGAGCAAGGCCGCGATGCTGTTCTCGAGGAGTCCCGCCACGAGTTCGCCGAGTTCTCTGGACAATGCCGCATCCGCGGCGACAGGTTGTTCTCCCGCCGGCTGGACGGTTGCAGACGCGGGCAGATTGGCCGGCGACGTCCCCTCCACCGCCAACTCGTCTACGGGCGGAACAATCTCGGCCAGGGGGCTTGACGTATCCTGGGCGGTCTGTGACCACGACTTGAGCAGGGCTTGGAGCCGCTGGAAGAACTGGTCGGGATCCGATCCGCCGGCGGTGAGCACATGGTCCAGGGATTCCCGCTTCCTAGCCGCAGTGAGGCCGGCATGCCGTGTTTCGATTTGCGCCAGCAGTTGCCGGATCAGATCATTCCAGGGACGCGGCTCGCGCGCCTCGAGCGCCGCATTGATGGCAGTGGCGAAAGCGCTCCAGTCCTGAGCGGCGAGGGCCGTTTCGATCTGCCGGATGAAGCGCGACTGAGTCGGGGTAGCCCGCGGCAGGCGCGAAACAACGGACCGGAGGGCTTTTTCCGGGAAAGGTTCGGCGTCGTGGGTACCGGCGATCTCGTGGTAAAGAACCCGATAGTTTTCCGGCGTTGGCGCGATGCGGCGTTGTGCCAAGCGGCGCAAGGCTTCCCGGGCAACTTCGTGGGGCTGAGGAGGCTCGTTCATGGCACGCAAACGCCAAAAAGGTCACGGCCGGGTAACGGCCTTGCCTGGGGGAGCTTTAACGGCTGAGGTCTGCGCCGTGTCCGAGGAGGCAACCCGCTTGCGGGAGGACGGGGCGAGCCGTGCTACTCGGTGAGACCGTGTTTGAGGCCGTAGTGGGTAAGCTCGGCGTTGTTCTTCATCTTCATCTTTTCCAGCAGCCGGGCCCGATAGACGCTCACGGTCTTGACGCTGAGATTCAGTTCATCGGCGATTTGGGAGAGCGCTTTGCCGGAGGAGATGAGGACCAGGGTCTGGTATTCCCGGTCCGACAGCTTTTCGTGGGGCGGACGCTCATCGTCGTCGGTGATGGCCTCGGCGAGTTGCTGGGCCACCGCTGGGCTGACGTATTTCTTGCCCGCCGCCACCTGGCGGATCGCGTTCACCAGCGACTCCGGCGCGCTCTGCTTGGTGACATAACCCGCCGCGCCGGCCTTAAGGGCGCGCACCGCATAGTGTTCCTCTGGGTGCATGGACAGGACGAGGACCGGGAGGCGGGGAAACTCCTTCTTGATGAGCTTGAGGGCGTCGATGCCATTGCGGTCGGGCATCGAAACGTCCATCAGCACGATATCGCCCAGGCCATCGCGGACCAGGCGCATTACCTCGATGCCGTTCGAGGCCTCTCCCGCCACGACGAGATCGGATGTCTCAGAGAGAATCTGCTTCAATCCTTGGCGGATGATGGCGTGGTCGTCGGCAATGAGGACCCGTATCTGTCTGGTCATGGCATTAAGCTAATGGTCGGAAGGAGAATTGTCCAGCGCGGCCGGCGCTTCGGCATTGGCCGTGGGCACGCGGACGGTTATCCGCGTGCCGCCCTCGGCCGGAGTGTCGATCTCCAGCGACCCGTTCAGGGCGTTCAAACGTTCGCGAATTCCGCGCAGGCCGTAAGAGCGGGGC
>JBAWHH010000496.1:0-2110 GCA_049593715.1 Rhodocyclaceae bacterium | reverse complement strand
GGGCCAAGGCGTCGAGGCGCGTCAGCAGTTCTTCCAAATTGTGCGCAACGATGGCGGCGCGGTGCGACAGGTGCGCGCGGCCGGTGGCGACGCTGAAGCATAGGCTGGCCAGGCTCACGCCCGGCATCGCGGCAATCGCCCGGGCGTAACGCGCCGCCATGGCACGCAGCGCCGCTTCGTCGCGCCCGGAGAGCACAAAAAGCTGCGCCCGTTCCGCCGCCGGCGCGAAATCCGGCAATGGGGGCGCCTCTTCCACCACGACGTGGGCGTTGGTCCCGGAAAAGCCGAAGCCGCTGAGACCGGCGATACGGCGGCCGTCAATCGGTGCCCAGGGAGTCAGCGCGGTCGGCACACGCACCGGCCAGTCGTTCCAGGCGATGTGCGGGCTGGGTTGCGTGAAGTGCAGGTGCGGCGGAAGCTGACGTTGAACCAAGGCCAGAACCAGCTTGATGAGGCCGGTGACGCCGGCAGCGGCTTCCAGATGGCCGACATTGGTTTTTACCGAACCGATGAACAGGGGCTGGGCCGCACTGCGCCCGGGGCCGAATACCTCGCCCAGCGCCTGCACTTCCAGCGGATCGCCCAACTGGGTGCCGGTGCCGTGGGCCTCGATGTAGCCCACCTGCTGCGGTGCGACACCGGCGCGCTCCAGCGCCTCACGGATCACCGCCTCCTGGGCCGGACCGTTGGGCGCGGTGAGGCCACTGCTGGGCCCATCCTGATTGAGGGCGCTGCCGCGGATGACGGCAAGGATGCGGTCGCCATCCGTTCGGGCGTCGGCGAGTTTCTTCAGCACCACCAACCCGCAGCCTTCGCCGCGGGAGAAGCCGTCGGCCGCGGCGTCAAAGGTTTTGCAGCGGCCGTCGGGGGCCAACATGCGCGAATGGGACAGCGCGATGTACAGGTCGGGCGAGAGGATCAGGTTCACGCCGCCCGCCAGCGCCATGCGGCAATCACCGGCGCGCAGGGCTTGGCAGGCCAGATGCACCGCCACCAGCGACGACGAGCACGCCGTGTCGATGGTGAGCGCCGGCCCCTGCAGGCCAAGCAGGTAGGACAGCCGACCCGAGACGATGCTGTGGGCGATGCCGGAAGCGAAGTGGGAATCCAGCAGGCTGCGGTCGCCGGTCTCGAATTGCAGGTAGGCCCAGTCGCTGCCGGTCACGCCCACATACACGCCGGTACTCGAATGCGACAGCCGGTCGGGGGGCTGTCCAGCGTGTTCCAGCGCCTCCCAGGCCACTTCCAGCAGCAGGCGCTGCTGCGGATCCATGCCCTGCGCCTCGCGGCGGGTGATACCGAACAGCGTCGGGTCGAAGCCGCGCACATCGCCGATGAAACCGCCATGGCGCGTGGCGATGCGGCCCACGACCTCCGGGTCGGGATCGTAGGTGGCCTCCACATCCCAGCGATCGGCGGGAATGGGGCCGATGGCGTCCACGCCGTCGCGCATCAGCGACCAAAAGCTTGCCGCGTCGTCGCCGCCGCCGGGCACCCGGCAGCCGAGACCGATGATCGCGATCGGTTCCCGGTTCGCCGCTTCGGCAGCGGCCAGGCGCGCGCGGGTTTCCTCCAGCGCCAGGAAGGCGCGCTTCAGGGGGGTCATGCCGGCTTCGGCGTTCTGGCGTTCGTCGCTCACTTCATCCCCAGTCGTTCATCCAGCAACCGCGCGATATCGTCATCGGAGAGGCCGGCCACGTCGGCGGCGGCCAGCGGCGCGGAGGTTGCCGCAGTCGGCGCAGCGGCAGGCGCCGAGGAAGCCGGCGCGGCAATCTTTTCCAACAGGAAAGCGGCGATGGCCTCGATGGTCGGGTGGTCGAACATCAGCGTCGAGGGCAGCGCCCGCGGCAGGCCCAGCGCCTTGCCCAGGCCGTTGCGCAACTGCACGGCCATCAGCGAATCCATGCCCAAATCCATCAGCCGGTCATGCAGGGCCGGCGCCTGGGCCTCGTCCAATCGCAGCGTCGCCATGACCTGGCGGCGCACCAGTTCACGCATCAGGTCGGGGCGTTCGGCCGGCGCGGCGGCGGCGAAGCGCCCCCGCCAGTCCGTTTGCGCAGTCACTGCGGCAACTGGCGCCGGCTGGGCGCCGGCAACCGCGGTCGTAGCG
>JBAWHH010000495.1:0-5292 GCA_049593715.1 Rhodocyclaceae bacterium | reverse complement strand
ATTTCCACTGGTGGGAACAGGCCGGGCAGCGCTGCGCTGGCCTGGACCGCTGTCGAGATGGGAACGTGGTCCCAACCCGGGGCCCCGAACTCCACCGCTTCGCCGGAGTCGAGATCGGTGGCGATCAGGAACAGCTTGCGCTTGAGTTGGCGGAAATCATTGGTGCGCCCCTCTGCGCTGAAAACCCGTGCCAGAAAAGCGTCGATGGCATGGTTGTCGAACACGCCGGTCGGAATGGCGTGGGACAGGCGCAGGAAAGACTCCATCAGATTGGGCCGAAACGGATTGCTGAAGTAGCGCCACACCCCCTCCAGAAGAAGCGTCGGCAGCAGCAAGGCGCGCTCCAGGTATTCCATCAGGGCTGGTTTGAGCAGTATGTGCGGATGGAAAGGCTCATCCGCCGATTCGCTTTCGATGAACATGCTCGCCATCTGGCGCGGGGTGATGCCGTTGGCCAAGCCGGCCGCGATGAAACCGCCGGAACTGACGCCGACATACACGTCCAGGGCGTTGAAATCCACTCCGTCCAGCGCCTCCGCCAGTGCCGCCATCGCGCCAATCTCGTAGATTGCACCCAGCGGGCCACCGCCGGCTAGAGCCAAGCCGATCGACGACCGCGCCAGCGCCCGGCCATTCCCCTTTTTGCGCTTCCGCTCGCGGGCCTTTCCCTCTCCTGCCACCGCGGGCGCGGCGGTGGCGGCGCCGTCGCGCCGTTCCGCCGCTCGTTCTAGTCGCTGCACGGGAGCCAATGCGCTATCAGCGGCCGACGATGAACGCGAACGCCCCAAAGTCATGCCCTCCGTCCAGTTCGGGGACTGCCGCCCCGGTCCAAGAGTTCAGAATCCCCGGCCGATCCCGCCCCCGCGTTCCGAGCGTAAGGGGACGCTCCCTACCGCGCGCCGACGGCCGGGTGCCGAGGCACCCGTGGTCTGGCCGGGGAAATCCCGCTATTCCTTGGGCGTATGCGTGGACCGATGCCGCGCCGGCGCCTTGCCCTCCTCGCCTAGCTTATGTACCACGTCCGTCAGTTCCGCAACGCGCTTGGAAAGGGTGTGCAGATCCTGTCTGGTCGGCACTCCCAGGCTGTGCAGCGCCCGCGCGACGCGATTCTCGAACACCTGTTCCAACTTGTCCCAAGTACCCGTCGCCCGGTCCGACAGTTCCACCACCTTCTCTTCGGCGATCTTCAGCGTCTTGGTCTGAATGGTTTCGCCTTCCTTGACCAGCGCCTCGAAAACCTTGGTGCCTTCCTGCTGTGCCTTGACAAACGCGCCCAGTCCCGCGAGCCAGATCTGATGCGCGGATTCGCGGATCGTCGCCGCCAGTTGGTTGTCCGTCACCTCGTCCGCCAACTCTTTAAGCTTCCTGACCATGATGATCTCCTCGTGATAGCTCGGCAACTGTCCGCATCGGTCCCTCGACCACCGCTTCCCACAGTCACCGCGAACCCCGCTGCCAATCGCCAACTCCCGCAGCGGGCCCCTTTTCATGCACTCAGTTTAGGAGCTTGCCCTAGAGCAGACACACTAAAAGCCTGGGTGCGGACCCCTAAACGCATCGCCCCCAAAACGGTAGATTCGGAGGCCGCCGGGGTCCGCGACAACGGATCCTGTGTATGATCTGCCGCGCCAAAGGGCGCGCCTTGGGAAGGCGGCGCGCGGCAACCGAAACAGCACTGCGTCGAGGAGAAGCGCATGGTCTATTTCGTCACCGGGGGAACGGGTTTCATCGGCAAACGGCTGGTGCGCAAGCTCCTGGCCCGTCCGGACAGTTCAATCTACCTCCTGGTACGGGAACAGGAACTGGGGCGACTGCCAGACCTGCGCGACTTTTGGGGGCCCGAGGCAAGCCGGGTCAAGCCCATTGTCGGTGACCTTACCCAGCCCTTGCTGGGCTTGGGCGATGCCCAAGTCGACGATCTGCGCGGGCAGGTGACCCATTTTTTCCACCTCGCCGCGATCTACGATCTCAAGGCGAGCGCGGCGGCGCAGCAGGCTGCCAACGTCGAAGGTACCCGCAACGCGGTGCGATGCGCCGAGGCCCTGGAGGCCGGCCACTTCCATCTTTTCAGTTCCATCGCCGCCGCTGGCCTTTACGAAGGGGTGTTCCGCGAAGACATGTTCGAGGAGGCGGAAAACCTGGACCATCCCTATTTCCGCACCAAACACGATTCTGAAGGCATCGTGCGCCGGGAATGCACGGTGCCATGGCGGGTATTCCGCCCCGGGCTGGTGGTGGGCGACTCGTGCACCGGCGAGATGGACAAGGTGGACGGCCCGTACTACTTCTTCAAGCCAATCCAGAAACTGCGCCGAATGCTGCCCCCCTGGATGCCCACCATCGGCATCGAAGGCGGCCGCATCAACCTCGTTCCGGTGGATTTCGTGGTGAACGCGACCGACCACCTCGCGCACCTTGACGGTCACGATGGGGAGTGTTTCCACCTGGTGGATCCGGCGCCCATGCGTGTCGGCGACGTACTCAACGTATTCGGCAAGGCAGCCCACGCGCCGGACATGGCGTTCCGCGTCAATGCCGCGCTGATCGGATTCATCCCCAAGAGCGTGCGCGGAAGCCTGATGGCCCTCACCCCGGCGCGGCGCATCCGCAGTGCGTTGATGGAGGAGTTCGGCCTGCCGGAACACCTGCTGGAGTTCGTCAACTATCCGACGCGCTTCGACTGCCGGGAAACCCAACGGCTGCTCAAGGGCACGGGCATCGCCGTGCCGCCGCTGCGGGACTACGCCTGGCGGCTGTGGGACTACTGGGAGCGCCACCTCGACCCCGACCTGTTCATCGACCGAACCTTGCGCGGCCAGGTGGAAGGAAAAGTGGTGCTCGTGACCGGCGCCTCTTCCGGCATCGGCAAAGCCACCGCCCGCCGCCTTGCCCAGGCCGGCGCCATCACCCTGACCTGCGCCCGCGACGAGGCGCATCTGGCGGAGACGAAACAGGAGTTCGCCGCGGAAGGATTAACGCTGTTCACCTATGCGGTGGATCTCACCGACTTCGACCGCTGCGACGCCTTCGTGCGCCAGTTGGTCGCGGAACACGGCGGCGTCGACGTCCTGATCAACAACGCAGGGCGGTCAATCCGGAGGGCCATAGAGAACTCCTTCGACCGTTTTCACGATTTCGAGCGCACCATGCAGCTCAATTTCTTCGGCGCGTTGCGGCTGACCATGGGACTGCTGCCGAGCATGACCGCCAAGCGCAAAGGCCACGTGATCAATATTTCGTCCATCGGCGTGCTCACCAACGCACCCCATTTCTCGGCTTACGTCGCCTCCAAGGCCGCTCTGGATGCCTTCGCCCGCTGTGCGGCGAGCGAGTTTGCCGACCGGGGTGTGGAGTTCACCACCATCAACATGCCGCTGGTCAAAACCCCCATGACCGCGCCGACGAAGATCTACGAATCGGTGCCCACACTCACCCCAGAAGAGGCGGCCGATTTGGTGGTGGATGCCATCATCCGCAAACCCGAGCGCATCGCCACCCGCCTGGGCATCTTCGGCCAGGTGCTGTACGCCGTGGTGCCAAAAGTCGCCCAGACAATCATGAACACGGCTTTCCGCATGTTCCCCGACACTGCCACCTCCGCGCACAAGGAAGGCGCACCGCCCCCCCCGCCCACGGCGGATCAGGTAGCCTTTTCGCAGCTCATGCGCGGCATCCATTTCTGAGGAGACGAGCACATGGCCCTCCAGCCCGGAGACCCCGCCCCCGATTTCGAAGGCATCACCACCGACGGCTCCCGCGTCAGTCTGAAAGGCTATCGCGGCCGCAAGCTGGTGCTCTATTTCTACCCCATGGACGATACGCCGGGATGCACGAAACAGGCGTGTTCGCTGCGGGACGCCAACGCGGACATCGCCGCCAAAGGCGCCGCTATCCTGGGCGTTTCAGCCCAGAAACAGGAATCCCACCAGCACTTTACGGAAAAGCATCGCCTCAACTTCCCCCTCCTCGTGGATACCGAACAGGAAGTGGCGAAACGATATGGCGCAACGGGATCAGGCCTGCTCGGCGCCGCCCTCGGCATGTTTGGCATGAACAAGCGCATCACTTTCATCATCGACGAGGAAGGGCGCATCGCCCGCGTGATCGACAGGCCGGATACGGCGGGCCACGGCGAGGAAGTGCTCAAGGCCCTTTGAGCGGGGGACGTTCGCAGTTTCACCAAAGCGGCTCGGCGCCAGGCCGCTCGGGGCCGGCCAAGGTTCTGTGGATCGCGCGCGGCGAAGTCGGTGAGAGCCGCGCCCCGCAGGAATCGCCTTCCCGGCCCAGTCCTCGTCTTCGGCCCGGATCGGCAAGAGTCGGTAGGCCATGGCGCCAAACTCGGTTGGGGTGATAGCGCCGCAAAACTATGTTTCTGCGATTGGCAAGCCTGATGCGGCCTCCGTGGCAATATATGCATCACCGACCGGGGTAGCCAGCCATCGAATGGCTTCACTGTCCCGGGATGCAAATTTCCGCTTGGGGAAAAGCCGGCCATGGATACATCACCCTCCATACCGGTCCTGCAGGGATCGCAAGCTTTGCCGACCGCGGCCATCCGGCGTGGCTTCCGTGCCCCGATCCCTGCATGCCGGCCCATGATCCCGTCCCACTCCAGGGCCTGCCACACGCTGAGAACTTGTTGACGCCTTGAGCAGTTGCGATGCCCAAAAAAGAACAATAGGTCACTTTGTGATGCGGATTTCCTCGGCTCGGATATTCGTCGGCAGCTTGATGTGGATTCTCGTGCTTCCGGCCATGCTGCTGCCGGGCGAACCGGGCGGCAAATCCCATGTGCGTGCCGCGCAACCGCCCGCCGCAACGGCGTTTGTCCAGACTTTGACTGCGGACGAGCGCGCGTGGCTGGACAACCATCCGGTGGTTACCGTATTTCAGGATGCGGATTGGCCTCCGATCGAATTCCAGGATGGTCGCGGCGAGCCTTCCGGGATGTCCGAGGACTACGTTCGGCTGATCGAGCAGCGGCTGGGCATCACGTTCAAGCGCGTGAAGGGCCTGACCTGGGAAGAGGGATATGCCCGCCTGAAGCGGGGAGAAATCCACATGACCACTTCGGTGACACCAACGCCGGAGCGTGAGACGTTTTGGGCTTTCACCAAGCCGTACATGGGCGCACCCATCGTCATCGTCACCAATCCGGAAGTCACTTATCTGGCGGACATGCGGGAACTGGCGGGAAAGCAGGTCGCCGTCGTCGGCGGCTATGCGGCCACGGAATGGATCCCGCGGGACTTTCCGGAAATCCGGCTGGTGCGCGTCAAGACGGTACGGGAG
>JBAWHH010000494.1:0-6040 GCA_049593715.1 Rhodocyclaceae bacterium | reverse complement strand
GGACGACCGGCAGCCCCGGCAGCGGCCGAAGGGCAACCGGCTGCTTCAGGCTGTCGATATCGGTCAGGCACGCCAACCCATTGACGCCGTTGATGTTCATCGCGTCGGAGCCGCACACCCCTTCGCGGCAGGAGCGACGGAACGCGACGGAATCGTCCTTCGCCTTGATCTTTACCAGCGCGTCCAGCAGTTTGCGGTCCGTCGATTCCAGTTCGACTTCGATCTCCTGGATGTAGGGCTTGTCGTCCTTGTCCGGGTCGTAACGGTAGATGCTGAAGGCCACCTTGCGGTTTGTCATGTTCATGTGCTCCGATCAGTAAGCCCGCGTCTTCAATTCGATGCTCGGCACGCTGAGGGGCGCCAGCTTCACCGGTTTATAGCCAAGCCGATTACCATCCTTCAGCCACAGGGTGTGCTTGAGCCAGTTGGCGTCGTCGCGGCCGTTGGGGTTTTTCGGCGTATCCGGAGCATCATCGCGGACGTGGGCGCCACGGGATTCCTTGCGCGCTTCCGCAGAAACCATGGTGGCGACGGCGACCTCGATGAGGTTGTCCAGTTCCAGCGCCTCCAGCCGCGCCGTATTGAACACCTTGGACTTGTCCTTGATGCGCGTATTGAGGACCTGCCTCTCGACGTCGAGAATCTTGCTCACGCCTTCCTTGAGCTTGTCGCCGAAACGGAACACGCCGCAGTGGTTCTGCATCACGCGCTGCATGGCGAGCCGGGTCTCGTGCACGTCCGCCCCGTCCTTCTGGGTGTCGAGACGATTGAGCCGCTCAAGCGTGCGATCGATCTCTTCCTGGGGAATGTCGCGATGGGACTTCGGCGAGTTCTGCAGTTCCTCCACCGCCGTCTCACCGGCCGATTTGCCGAATACCAGCAGATCGAGCAGCGAATTGGTGCCGAGCCGGTTCGCGCCATGCACGGACGCGCAGGCACATTCCCCCGCCGCATAGAAGCCGGGCACCGGCGTATCTACCGAGCCGCCACTGGGCACGACCACCTGGCCAAGATAGTTGGTGGGAATGCCGCCCATCTGGTAATGGCAAGTAGGCACCACCGGAATCGGCTCCTTGATCGGGTCGGCCGCGGCGAACTGGATGGAGATCTCGCGGATGCCGGGCAGCCGCGACATGATGATCTTCGGGTCCAAGTGGGTGATGTCCAGCAGCACGAAATCCTTGTTCGGCCCGCAACCCCGTCCCTCGTTGATTTCAGTCACCATGGCGCGCGACACGACGTCGCGGGAGGCCAGGTCCTTGGCGTTGGGCGCGTAGCGCTCCATGAAGCGCTCGCCGGAACTGTTGCGCAGGATGCCGCCTTCGCCCCGCACACCCTCGGTGATCAGCACGCCGGCACCGGCCACCCCCGTCGGGTGGAACTGCCAGAACTCCATGTCTTCCAGCGGAATGCCGGCCCGCGCCGCCATGCCCAACCCATCGCCTGTGTTGATGAAGGCGTTGGTGGAGGAATAGAAAATGCGCCCTGCCCCGCCGGTGGCGAAAATCGTCGCCCGGGACTGGAACACCACGACCTCGCCGGTTTCCATTTCCATGGCGATCACGCCGACCACCGCGCCTTCGGCGTCCCGCAGCAGGTCCAGCGCCATCCACTCGACGAAGAACTGGGTGTTGGCCTTGACGTTGCGCTGGTACATGGCGTGCAACATGGCGTGACCAGTGCGGTCCGCCGCGGCACAGGAGCGCCGTACCGGCTTCTCGCCGAAATTGGACATATGCCCGCCGAAGGGCCGCTGGTAAATCCGCCCGCTATCCAGGCGGTCGAAGGGCATGCCGAAGTGTTCCAGTTCGACGACCACTTCGTTGGCCTTGCGGCACATGAATTCGATGGCGTCCTGGTCGCCGAGCCAGTCGGAACCTTTCACCGTGTCGTACATGTGCCAGTGCCAGTGGTCTTCCTCCGAATTGCCCAGCGAGGCAGCGACACCCCCTTGCGCGGCGACGGTGTGGGAACGGGTCGGGAATACTTTCGACAGCACGGCGGTCTTGAGGCCAGCTTCGGACAACTGGATGGCGGCACGCAGGCCGGCGCCGCCGGCGCCGACGATCACCGCATCAAACTTACGAATGGAAACGCCCATTTATAGCCTCCAAAGCGTTTGGGCCGCCCAGCCGGCGTAGCCGACCAGCAACAGCGCAACGACCGCGTGGAGCACAAGGCGGACTCCCGTCGGCTTGATGTAATCCATGAAGATATCGCGCACGCCGATCCAGACGTGATAGCACAGGCTCACGAAGAAGAGGAACGTGGCAAAGCGCATGGCGCCGTTGGCAAAAAGCGCACGCCAGGATTCGTGGGAAATCGGCTTGTCGACGAAGATCAGGACGACGGTGAACAACACCGTATAGACCGCCATGACCACGGCAGTGATGCGCTGGAACAGCCAGTCCTTGAAGCCGTAGTGGGCACCGACGACGACGCGTTTCACCATAGCAGCAGCACTCCGAGAATGAGGGTCAGCGGCAGGCTCACGGCCAGCACGGCTTTGGCGCTGGCGCGGGCGGCGGGCAGATCCAGGCCTTTGTCCAGATCCAGGAACAGATAGCGAATCCCGGCGCAGAAATGGTGCAAGTACCCCCACAACAGGCCAAGGAGAATCAGTTTCACCAGCGGGTTGGCGACCACGGCGCTGAACTCGGCGAAGCTGTCGGCGGAATCCAGGCTGCTGGAAAACAGGTAGATGAGGATGGGCAGGCCCAGGAACAGCAGAGCCCCGCTCACGCGATGCAGGATGGAAACGAATCCCGGCAGCGGCAAGCGGATTTCCGCGAGGTTCAGGTATTTGGGCCGCTGCTTGATCATGTCTGGCATACGAGGCTCCCTTGACTGTTTTCGCGCCGCAACATGCTGCGACGCCGATTTACTGATGGCGCCGGACGCATGCGTTTTCCGTTCTGCGCGTCCGTACCAGCGCATTTTATCGGGTTATCAGTTCAACTCGTTCAGATAGTAGTGTTCCGCGGTGCAATATAGTCCTCGCCGCCATTCCGCGGGACGGTCGCCATAGGTATAGGTGACCCGCTCCACCGACAGCAGCGGACTGCCTTCGGCAACGCCCAGCAGTTCGGCGCTGGAGCGATCCGCCGCCACCGCGCGCAGCTTTTCTTCGGCACGGACCATGCGCACGCCGAAACGCGCCTCGAACAGGCTATAGAGGGATTCGGGATGTTCCTGCAACGATTCCAGCGTCAGACCGGCGAACATTTCGCCAGGCAGATAGATCTCATCCACGACGGTGGCTTTGGCCTTGAATTTCAACAGACGCCGGACCACGATCACCGGGGCCCCGGGAGACAACTTGAGCACCCGCGCCACCTCCTGCCCCGCCTTGGCGCGCAGGCACTCCATGGGTACGCTCTCCGGCTGGGAAAGGTCGCCCGACGTTGGCACCAGACGCAAAAAACGGAACAGCGTGCGGGGATCGGAACGGGACGCGACGAAAGTGCCTTTACCCTGACGACGCACCAGAAGGTTCTCCGCCGCGATCTCGTCAATGGCTTTGCGCACCGTGCCTTGGCTGACGCTGTAGCGCTGGGCGAGTTCCACCTCGCTGGGAATGGCCTCCCCCGCCCGCCACTCACCTTCGGCGAGCGCCTTGAGCACGAGGCTCTTGATCTGTCGGTAAAGCGGTGTAAAAGTCGGGGACTCCTGCGCCATGGCGCGAATTTGACCATACATTGTTAGCGCTGTCCATGGACTAAAAGATGTCTTATATAAGATATAATTCATTGATTGACAGGAAACCCTGTTTTTCTTAGCATGCGCGCCATTCGTCGCCGATAGGCAGCATCGGCTCCCACCGGTCCTTCCGGACCCGCAAAGAAACAATCTCAACCCACACGCGAGGAGATCTCATCATGGCTAAAACCCCTGTTCGAGTTGCGGTTACCGGCGCCGCCGGTCAGATCGGCTATGCCCTGCTGTTCCGCATTGCCAGCGGTGAAATGCTCGGAAAAGACCAGCCCGTGATCCTGCAAATGCTGGAACTGCCCATCGACAAGGCACAACAGGCCCTCAAGGGCGTCATGATGGAACTGGAAGACTGCGCCTTCCCGCTGCTGGCGGGCATGGTGGGCACGGCGGATCCCAAGGTGGCCTTCAAGGATGCCGATTACGCCCTGCTGGTCGGCGCCCGGCCCCGTGGCCCCGGCATGGAGCGCAAGGATCTGCTGGCGGAAAACGCCAAGATCTTCATCGAGCAGGGCCGCGCCATGAACGAAACGGCCTCCCGCGACATCCGCATCATCGTCGTCGGCAACCCGGCCAACACCAATGCCTACATCGCGATGAAATCCGCGCCCGACCTGCCCAAGGCCAACTTCACCGCCATGATGCGCCTCGACCACAACCGCGCCATGTCCCAACTCGCGGGCAAGGCCGGCAAGCCGGTCGATTCCGTCGAGAAGCTGGTGGTATGGGGCAACCACTCCCCCACCATGTACCCGGACATCCGTTTCGCCACCATCGGCGGCCAGAGCGCGCCGGCCCTGGTCAATGACCAGACCTGGTATCGCGACGAATACATCCCGAAGGTCGGCAAGCGCGGCGCCGCCATCATCGAAGCCCGCGGCTTGTCCTCCGCCGCCTCTGCCGCCAATGCCGCCATCGACCACATGCGCGACTGGGCGCTGGGCACCAACGGCAAGTGGGTCACCATGGGCATTCCGTCCGACGGCACCTACGGCGTGCCCGCAGACGTGGTCTATGGCGTGCCTGTCACCTGCACCCCGGGCAAGTACGAGCGGATCACCGGCCTGGAAATCGATGCCTATTCCCGCGAGAAGATGGACAACACGCTGAAAGAGTTGCTGGAAGAGCAAGCCGCGGTGCAGGGCCTGCTCGGCTGATAAGCGCCCCCGGTGCCGGGGCCCGGACCCAAAGGCTTTCGCCGTCAAGGTTCGGGTTCCGCGCCGGGCTCGCCCGTTGCCATGACCGCCCCGCTGCACCCCGACCGCGTCCTGTTCCAGGGCGAGCGGCCCTACCCCTACCTGCCGGCATGTGACCACTACGCCGGTACCGAAAAACTGATACTCAAGTCGCTGGCCCTGCAGCGGCAAATGGGCCCGGTTTTCGACGTTACCTGCGACTGCGAAGACGGCGCCCCCGCCGGCCGCGAGCGCGAACACGCCCAGCTCGTCGCGTCGCTCATCGCCTCCGCCGAAAACGCTCACGGCCGCGTAGGCGTTCGCATCCACGACATCAGCCATCCCCACTGGCGCCACGACCTGGAGATCATCCTCGGCGGCGCGGGTGACCGGCTGGCGTTCATCACTTTGCCGAAGGCGACCTCCGCCGCTGAAGTGGCGGCCATGAGCGCCGCCGCTGCGGACATCGCCACCGCTTCGGGGCTGAAGCGGCACATCCCGATCCACGCCCTTGTCGAAACCCACGGCGCCCTGCGCGAGGCTTACCAGATTGCCTCCCTGCCGGACGTGGAATGCATCGATTTCGGCCTGATGGACTTCGTCAGCGCCCACCACAGCGCCATCCCCGGCGCGGCGATGAAAAGCCCGGGCCAGTTCGAGCATCCCCTGGTAGTGCGCGCCAAGTGCGAAATTGCCGCCGCCGCCCATGCGGCCGGCGTGGTCGCCGCCCACAACGTCACCACCGAACTGCACGACCTCGGCGTGGTGCGGGAAGACGCCCGCCGGGCGCGCCATGAGTTCGGCTTCCTGCGCATGTGGAGCATCCACCCCGACCAGATCCGCCCCATCGTCGAGTCCATGCAGCCCGACTTTGCCGAAGCCCAGGAAGCGGCAGACATCCTGCTGGCAGCCGGCGCCGCCGCCTGGGGGCCGATCCGCCATGGCGGCCGCCTGCACGACCGGGCCTCCTACCGCTATTACTGGTCCCTGCTGCAGCGCGCGCGGGTCACCGGTTTAGACATTCCCGCGGCGGCCCAGCAAGCGTTTTTCGCGACGGATGCGGCGGCACAGGATTGAACGTCTAACCTGAGAAAGAAGTGATGATGAAGAGTCGTGGAGCCGCAACGGCGGCGTTTGCGTTGCCCGTGCTGCTG
>JBAWHH010000493.1:0-3755 GCA_049593715.1 Rhodocyclaceae bacterium | reverse complement strand
CTGGTGGACCCCTCGAAATCGAACATCAGGCTGACGTTGCCAACCAAAGGCACCTTGCGGGAATAGGAAAACTCGATCACCACCTCGCCACGCTCTTTGGTGACGTCCAGGTCGGCACCGGCGATGCTCGGAGTCTCGTCTACCGCGGCACGGGTATCGTATGCCCTGCGGATGTCGCTGACGGTGCCGCCCCGCGCCTCGCCGCTTTTGACGATGGCGTTGATGTTCTTTTTCACCGTGTAGTACTCCGTCACCGCCGGAATGGCTCGGAAAGCCACCAGCAGCGCCGCCCCCGCCAGTGCCGCGATGAAGATGAAGCCAATTAGTGTAAGTCCGCGCTCTGCCTTCATTTCCACTCCGCTATTTGAACTGTCCTACACGCCCGAGATCGCCAAAGTTGAACCAGATGAGGAAAGCTTTGCCGACGATGTTTTCGTCCGGGACGAAGCCCCACACACGGCTGTCGCTGCTGGCGTCGCGGTTGTCGCCCATGACGAAGTAATGGCCCGGCGGTACCTCGCAGGTCACGCCGGCGTTATTGTAGTGGCAATGGTCCCGCTGGGGGAATTGGGTGGCATGAGGCACGTAGGACGGCGCTTCAGGCTCCAGAAGGATGGAGTGTTCCACCTCGCCCAGCTTCTCGGTGAAGCGCGGCGTGTAGTACATGCGGTCCTTGTGCAGGTAGTCGTCCGCCTGCGTCGTCGGAACGTCAACACCATTGATGGTCAGCCGCTTGTTCTGGTACGCCACCGTGTCGCCGGGCAGGCCGACGACGCGCTTGATGTAGTCCAGGGACGGATCGTCGGGAAAGCGGAACACCATGACGTCGCCGCGCTGAGGCTCGCCGACCGAGAGAATCTTCTTGTTCAGGATCGGCAGCCGAACGCCATAGGTGTACTTGTTGACGAGGATGAAATCACCGATCAGCAGGGTCGGAATCATCGAACCCGAGGGGATCTTGAACGGCTCGACGACGAATGAGCGCAGCAGGAAAACCGCGAGGATGACGGGAAACAGGCTGGCCCCGTACTCCACCCACCACGGGTCCTTGGCACCCTCCGGACGGCGCTTACGCAGAAGAAAGTGGTCGGCGACCCATATCGCGCCGGTCGCCACCGTCGCCACAAACAGGAAAAGAGCAAAATTCAAACGGGGATTCTCCAGTTATTTCGACTCGACGCGCAGCACCGCCAGGAAAGCCTCCTGGGGGATTTCCACGCTGCCGACCTGCTTCATGCGCTTCTTGCCGGCTTTCTGCTTCTCCAGCAGCTTGCGCTTGCGAGTAATGTCGCCGCCGTAACACTTGGCGAGCACGTTCTTGCGCAGGGCCTTGACGTTTTCCCGCGCCAGGATGTGGGAACCGATGGCCGCCTGGATCGCCACGTCGAACATCTGGCGGGGAATCAGTTCGCGCATTTTGGCCGCCAACTCGCGCCCGCGGTACGGCGCCGTAGCCCGGTGTAGGATCACCGACAGGGCGTCCACCCGTTCACTATTGATCAGGATGTCCAGTTTGACGACATCCGCTGCGCGGTATTCCTTGAACTCATAGTCCAGCGAGGCGTAGCCGCGGCTGGCGGACTTGAGTTTGTCGAAGAAGTCCATGACCACCTCGGCCATGGGCAGATCGTAGACGAGATGCACCTGGCGCCCATGGTACTGCATGTTCACCTGGCTACCGCGCTTCTGGGTGCAAAGCGTGATGACGGCGCCGACGTGCTCCTGGGGCACGAAAATCGTCGCGGTGATGATCGGCTCACGGATTTCCTGCACCTTCGACTGGTCAGGCATTTTGGACGGGTTCTCGACGAGGAGTTCCGTCCCGTCGCCCATCACCACCTGATACACGACGGTGGGCGCCGTCGTGATGAGATCCATGTCGAATTCCCGCTCCAACCGCTCCTGCACGATCTCCATGTGCAGCAGACCGAGGAACCCGCAGCGGAAACCGAAACCCAGCGCCTGCGACACTTCGGGCTCGTAATGCAGCGAGGCGTCGTTGAGCTTGAGTTTCTCCAGCGATTCGCGCAGCGCGTCGTATTCGTTGGGCTCCACCGGGTAAAGTCCGGCAAAGACTTGGGGCTTGATTTCCTTGAAACCCGGCAGCGCCGAAGACGCCGGCCGATCAGCGAGGGTGACGGTGTCACCCACCTTCGCGGCCTTCAACTCCTTGATGCCGGAAATGATGAATCCCACGTCTCCCGCCGACAGTTCCGGCCGGGATTGGGACTTCGGCGTGAAGACCCCCACTTGTTCGCACAGATGGGTGGAACCGGTGGACATCAGCATCAGGCGGTCCTTGGGCCGCACCACGCCGTCCTTGACACGCACCAGCATCACCACGCCGACGTAGTTGTCGAACCAGGAGTCGATGATCAGCGCCTTGAGCGGCGCGGTCGGATCCCCTACCGGCGGCGGAATCTTGACGATCAGGGCCTCGATGATGTCCTCGACCCCCTCGCCGGTCTTGGCGCTGGCGTGCACCGCGTCATGGGCATCCAGGCCGATGACGTCCTCGATTTCCGCGATCGCCTGTTCCGGATGGGCGGAAGGCAGATCGATCTTGTTCAGAACCGGCACCACCTCCACGCCGAGTTCGATCGCCGTGTAGCAGTTGGCCACCGTCTGCGCCTCCACGCCCTGGGACGCATCCACCACCAGCAGCGCGCCTTCACAGGCGGACAGGGATCGGCTCACCTCGTAGGAAAAATCGACGTGGCCCGGAGTGTCGATCAGATGCAGATCGTAGATTTCACCGTTGCGGGCGCGATATTTCAGGGCGGCGGTCTGCGCCTTGATGGTGATCCCCCGCTCCCGCTCCAGGTCCATGGAATCGAGCACCTGCTCGGACATCTCGCGATCCGACAGCCCGCCGCAAAGGTGGATGATCCTGTCGGCGAGGGTCGATTTGCCGTGGTCGATGTGGGCGATGATGGAGAAATTGCGGATGTGATCCATGGGGCTGCACCCTGCGTCAGGGAAAGTCGAAGCTTCTCTATTGGTCCGCCAACCTGCTTTGATCCGATGCAGTCGAAAACCCGCTTCGCACCCTGCAGTGCTGCCCCGCCACTGTGCGCCAGCAAAAACGGGCCATCGGGCCGGGCAAACTGCCGTCCCAAAGCAGCCGCCGACTGCCGGGCACGGCTCCTAGCTGCAATCCGATGCTGCCATGGGGAAATTGCGAAGGTGCTTGCGGATACCCAAAAGCTGAAAACGCCTTATGCTCTCGGGCCGACCAAGCTTGCAGACGGGCGCGAATTATAGCGTGAAGTCCGCGGCTCCCGCCGCTAACGTCCGCGAGCGCGTTGCGGCCCCGCCGTCCGGCGGCAGGCTCCCGGCGCGAGGCACGGGCAATCAGCGTACCCGGGGAAAACCGTCATCCGGCCTGCCTGGGCCGGACCGAATCAGGTGCGACAGGGCATCAGCACCGTGTAGTCGAAATCCAGCACCACGGCGGGATCGTATTTGCCTTCCGCGTCCTGATAAGGAAAGTCCCGGCAGGGCCGATCCTTGGTGGCCACCGTACGCAGGCGCAAGGCGCCGAAATCCGGGTGGCAGGGGACATCCATCTTGTCGATGACCTCTGACCAGGCATAGACCGTGTCGCCGGCGAAAGTGGGATTGGTGTGGCGGCCGCCGTTGATGGCGGAAATCGTCAGCGCGTTGGCGAGCCCGTTGAACGACAGCGAGCGGGCCAGGCTGATGATGTGTCCGCCGTAGATGATGCGACGGCCGAAACGCCCGTCTTTCTCGGC
>JBAWHH010000492.1:0-6540 GCA_049593715.1 Rhodocyclaceae bacterium | reverse complement strand
GCAGCCCCGTCAAGCCAATCGCAGCGGTAAGGCAAAACCGGAATACGGGGGAACCGTTCTTCATTCTTGTGAGCCCGCCGATGAGGGTGTTTTGCGTTATTGCCTGGACGAAATGTTGTTCGAAGGTACGCGAGACTCGTATGCTGAACGGCGAAGACCTTGATCGGGTCAGATGGGAAAATTATCGTCCAAGGCGATCCGGGCGGCAATCATTCCCTTCCAGGTGCCATGCGTTGGCAATGGTTGTTTCTACGCAACGAGGTTCGTGGCCAGGATCTGCGTTGGCTGGCCTTGGTCCTCGTGCTGTTCCTGCTGCTGGAGCGCCCACATTTGGGCATAGGCCCCGCCTCGCGTTAGCAATGAGTGATGAGTGCCGCGCTCTACAATCCGGCCGCGGTCGAGGACAAGGATTTCGTCAGCGTTCATTACCGTGGAAAGACGATGGGCGACGACCAGCGTCGTGCGCCCAACAGCGGCCAGCTCCAATTCGGCCTGGATTGCCTTCTCGGTCTTGGAATCCAGCGCCGATGTGGCTTCGTCGAAAATCAGGATTGGCGGATCTTTGAGCAGGGCGCGAGCGATGGCGACCCGCTGCTTCTCTCCGCCAGAAAGCTTCAGCCCGCGCTCGCCCACCCGCGTTTCGAATTTGTCCGGCAGCGACTCGATGAAATCGTAGATGTGGGCGGCCTTGGCGGCGGTCACCACGTCTTCCCGTCCAGCCTCGGGGCGGCCGTACTGGATGTTGTAGAAGATCGTGTCGTTGAACAGTACCGTGTCCTGGGGCACGATGCCGATGGCGGCGCGCGCGCTTGCCTGGGTGATTTGGCGTAAGTCGCGTCCTTTGATGCGCACGCAGCCGCTCTGCACGTCGTAGAAGCGGAACAGCAAGCGCGCCAGCGTGCTCTTGCCGGACCCTGAATGCCCTACTACAGCGACGGTGCTGCCGGCCGGGATGGTGAAATCAACGTCGAAAAGAATCTGGCGATTGCTCTCGTAGGCAAAGTTCACGTGTTCGAAGCGAACTTCGCACTGCCCCGCTTCCAACGGCTGCGCGTCCGGCGCATCCTGCACCTCCCGGTGCACGTTCAGCAGCAGGAACAAACGCTCGATGTCGGTGAGTGCCTGCCGGATTTCACGGTAGAGCACGCCCAGGAAGTTGAGGGGAATATAGAGCTGCATCATGAAGGCATTCACCAACACGATGTCGCCCAGAGTCAGGATCCCGGTCGCGACGCGACTGGCCGCCAGCCACATCATGGCCGTGACGCCGCCGGCGATGATGAGGGCCTGCCCGGTGTTCAGCAGCGACAGCGACAACTGGCTCTTGACCTGGGCCGCTTCCCATTGTTTCAACTGCGAGTCGTAGCGGCGGGTTTCGAACGCCTCGTTGTTGAAGTACTTGACCGTTTCGTAATTGATCAGCGAGTCGATGGCCCGCGTGTTGGCGGCGGAATCGAACTCGTTGGCCTCGCGGCGCAGGTGGGTACGCCAGTTGGTGATCCAGACCGTAAAGGCGATGTAGCCTACCAGCGTCACACCAGTAATTGCCGCGAAAGCGGATTCGTACTGCGTTAGCAGGACGGCCATTACCAGGCCGATCTCCACCAGCGTCGGCAGTATCGAATAGAGCGTATAGCTGATCAGCGAGCCGATGGAACGCGTTCCCCGCTCGATATCCCGCGTCAGACCCCCGGTCTGGCGCTCCAAGTGGAAGCGCATGCTCAATGTGTGCAGATGGCGAAAAACCTGCAATGCGACGTTGCGCACGGCGCCTTGGGTCACGCGGGCGAAGATCACTTCGCGCAGTTCGGTAAACAGGGATACGGAAAAGCGAAGTAACCCGTAGGCCAATACCAAGGCGGCGGGTACGACGATGAGAGCCTGCTGGGGCGTGATCGTCAGCGCGTCGATGACATGCTTGAACACGAGCGGGACGGCCACGTTGGCAACCTTTGCTCCCACGAGGCAGGAAAGAGCCAGCGCGATCCGGAGCTTGTACTGCAAAAGGTAGGGCAGAAGAGCCTTTACCGTGTTCCAGTCGTGGCGCTCGCCCGTGGCGGGGGTGGGCAGGGCGATCCTGGGTTTTGATGTGGCGCGACGCATGTCCGGATTCTAGCGGAGATCCCCCACGGGGCCGGTTGCGCGGGCAGGGGAATCGGCCTGAGCGCACCGGCTTCTTTCTTGCGCATACCCTCCAGCTAGGACATAGTGTTCCGTTTACAGCTTCTTACGACTAGAAGCAAAGCCGGAGCTTCGCATGAAGGAAGAAAAACAGCCTACTCCCTGCGCACACGTCTCGCCTGCGTTGGCGGCCAAGGAAACCCTGGGCCGCATGGCGAAGACCAAGCAGACGCTGCTCCCCCAGAACTACTGTCGTGTCTATCGCGAAGTCACCGGTGAGGCGCAACCCTGGACGTCGTTTTGTGCTCAGAGTGAACTACTCGCGGACCTGATGTGCCGACTCTTGACGCCTTGGACGAGCAACGGCGGGGAAAAGGTTGCGCCAATCGCAGATCATGCGCGGGATCTCACCCGGTTGCTGCGGGACATTTCCCGCGAGGCGGATGTGGTCCGGGCGCGGACGACGGCGGAATCTTTGGGCTCGCGCATCCACGACCGGGTTGCGACTGATGACCACGTCCAGGCTGCGCTGGCGAAGCTCATCCGCCTGGTGGCGGCCAGTCTCGCCGACTTGGCGGGTGACGACAAGTCCGTCAGAGGTCAGATCAGCATTCTGGAAAAGCTGCTGTGCAGTGACCTCACGCCCGCCTCGGTGCAACTGGCGACATCCCATCTGCAGCGCCTTATCGACCAGCAGCGGGAAACGCGCCGCTCGCTGGACGAAGCGCAGCAGACGCTGCGAATCGCTTTGGCCAAACTGGTCGAGCAGGCAGGGGAGATGGCTCAGGACACGAGCGAATATGAGGCAAAAGTGGTGGTCTTGGCGCGTGATGTAGAGAACGCCAATGATGTGAGTGGGATCAAAACCGTCGTCGCCGAACTGGGGGGGCTGTTGAAGGAGGTGGGGGACAGCATTCGTCAGTCTCGAGACATCATGACGAAAACCCATGTGCAATTGACCGATGCCGAGCGGCAGATTGCCGAACTCCGCCAGCGGCTGGCCGACACCAGCGAGCGCGCGCGGCGCGACGCGCTCACCGGCGCCATGAATCGCGCGGGTCTGGAGCAGATCTGGCAGCGGGAGGCTGAACAGTCCATCAAGAACCGCTCGACTTTGAGCCTGGGCATCCTCGATATCGATAATTTCAAGAAGCTTAACGACACCTACGGCCACAAGACCGGTGACGACGCGCTGATGCACCTTGTGGGCGTGGTCAAGGAAGCGCTGCGTGGCTTGGATACCGTGGCAAGGCTCGGTGGCGAGGAGTTCGTGATTTTGCTTCCAGAAACCGGCGCCGAAGGGGCCGAGGCCGTCCTGCAGCGTTTGCAGCGGGAACTGACCAAACACTTCTTCCTTGCTAACAACGAGCGCGTATTGATCACGTTCAGCGGCGGCGTTACCCAGGTGCGCCTTGGCGAGGATTCGCTGCAATCGGCAGTCGCCCGCGCCGACGGCGCGCTCTATGAGGCAAAGCGCACGGGAAAGAACCGCGTCTGCGTTGCCTGATGTTGGGGCGGGACGCTACAGAGCCCGCCAGCCCGCCGCGTTTGCCATCCGGTGGGCGTAGCTCCAAGACCGTATAATTCGGCCCTTTTTGCCTGGGGGGCCGTTTATGTGGTTCAAGAACCTCATCGTCTATCGCATCCCGGCGAACTGGGAATGCGATCTCACCGAAATGGATGATCTGCTTTCCCGGCATGCGCTCCAGCGCTGCGGCAGCTTCGAAATGGAAAGCCGTGGCTGGGTTGCACCGTGCAGCGACGGCCGGTTCGTCCACAGCGTTCATCGGCAGCTTTTGGTAGCCCTGGGGGTGGAGCGCAAACTGCTGCCCGCGTCGGTCGTCAATCAGTTCACGAAAGAGCGCGCAGCCGAAGTCGCCGAGCAGCAGGGCTATCCGGTCGGACGCAAGCAATTAAGGGAAATCAAGGAAAACGTCATCGAGCAACTCCTCCCGAAAGCATTTGCGCTGCGGCGCACAACCCGGGCTTGGGTCGATCCGGTCAATGGTTGGCTGGTGATTGATGCGGGGGCCAAAGGCAAGGCAGAAGAATTCACTGAGATGTTTCGCCGTAGCATCGAGGACGCGCCTTTTTGGCGGCTCGACACTCAGCGTTCGCCCGCCGCGGCAATGACCGAGTGGGTTGCGTCAGGCGACGGGCCCGCCGGGTTTTCCATCGATCAGGATCTTGATTTGTGCTCTGTTGGCGAGGGCAAGGCTACCGTCCGCTATGTTCGTCATGGCTTGGAGGGCAAGGAGATCCAGGACCACGTTGCCGCCGGGAAAACCGCCACCCGTTTGGGCATGACCTGGAGCGATCGCATTTCTTTCGTCTTGGACGAGGCGCTGCAGATCCGTCGCCTCTCGTTCCTGGATGTTCTCAAGGATGGTGCCGAGGGGCAGGGCGAGAATGCCGATGAGCAGTTCGACATCGAATTCGTGCTGATGGCAGGCGAGCTGTCCCGCTTGCTTGCCGATCTCGTGGCCGCGTTGGGCGGCGAGAAGGAGCGCCCTACCTGACCGGCGGGCAGGCTTTCGACGGAACGCATCGAATGGGGCGTTTCGCCTTCTAGCCGAAACGCCTTTCTGCGCAATGGGCTAATCGGCCAGTGGAGGACCAACTACGCGGAATTGCCGCACGACGCCACAACGGCTTTGTGCAGCTCGATCCAGTTCAACCGCCGTTTGCAGCGACCGCTGGACGACCGTCTCGGTTTTTTGGGCCATTTCCATCACCGAGTGCACGTTGGCTACGACGTGCTCCACTTTGACCGATTGCGTTCCTGCGCTGGGTGCGAGGTTGCTGATCTTCTCCAGCGTACTCTGGAATTCTTTGCGGATGCTCAGCAGCACTTCTGCCGCCTGGGCAGTACGTTCGGCCAGCTTTTGCACCTCGTCTGCCACTACTGCAAAGCCGCGGCCTTGTTCTCCTGCGCGATCGTCTTCGATTGCCGCGTTCAAAGCCAGCAAATTGGTCTGGTCGGCAATTTCCTTGGTCACCTGGGCGATTGTGCCAATCTCGCTGGTGCGGGTCTCCAGCGCTTCGATCTGATTGGAGGCCACGGTCTGGGCGATGATGTTCATGGCCTCTGCGGCGCTTTGAACAATTTCCGCACCATGCATGGTGAGATTGTCCACCTCGTTTGAGTGGTCTTCCGTTTCCTTGGCAAGGCCGGCGACCACCCAACGCTATGGGATATCTCCTCAACTGCCGACCCGGTATCCAAAGTGGCGCCGGTTTGTTTCTTCGCTGACTGAGTGGTTTCGCCTGCTTCGACGGCAAGTCACCCCACGCCTGCCGCTCTAATATCTGCGAGGTGATCAATCACCCCAAGCGCGACTTCGGTCACTGGTTGCGTCTGCTCGTGCTTGGCATCTACCAGCGTCTGCCTCCACGACAATGCACTGCCGATTTCCACCGCGAACAGGGCGGCGACCACGACGGCGCCGAACAGTGCGATGCGCCAGACGACATCTATCCTTTCCAGATACTGCTTGAGCGCTCCCGCAGCCGAATTGATGGCAGACACTGCGGGTGAGGCTGCCTGTCGCCTGCAGCTACGGCCGGGAAGCGTGCTTCTTGTTAAGTCCGAGGGACGGCTCCGGTCGGCAGGCTCTTCGCCGTCAATGGAAAGTCTGAAGTTTCAGACGGCTGAAGATTCGAGGGCGAACAGATCTTCGTAACGCTCCCGGCGGCGAATCAGCTTCACCCGTTCACCGTCCACCAGGACTTCAGCTGCTCGCGGGCGCGAATTGTAGTTTGAACTCATGGACATGGCGTAGGCGCCACCGGACATCACGGCGATTAGGTCTCCCTCCGCAATGGAAAGCTGGCGCGCATGGCCGAGGAAATCGCCACTCTCGCAGACAGGGCCGACGACTTCATAGACCGCCTGTTGCGTCTCGCGGTTTTCCACCGGAACGATGTCGTGCCAAGCATCGTACAGGGCTGGGCGAACTAGATCGTTCATTGCCGCGTCTACCACCGCAAAATTCTTTTCCTCCCCATGCTTCAGGTATTCGATGCGCGTCACCAGGACTCCCGCGTTGCCAACCAGCGATCGACCAGGCTCGAAAAGGATATGTTCTGGGCGGCCGTTGAGGCGGTCCAACAAGGGAGCAAGATACTCGGCAACCGTGGGTACCACCTCGTCGTGATAGCGAATGCCGAGTCCGCCGCCAAAATCGATCTGTTCCAGTTTGATACCCTCCTCGGCCAGAGAGTCAACCAGGGAAAGAATCTTGTCGGCGGCTTCCGCAATCGGGCCAGGGTCGAGCAACTGGGAGCCTATGTGGCAAGCGATGCCCGCAATCCGCAGATTGGGCAACTCGGCGGTGCGCCGATAAAGTTGACGTGCCTCGTTGAACGCTACGCCAAACTTGTTGTGGCGCAGGCCCGTGGAGATGTAAGGGTGGGTTC
>JBAWHH010000491.1:0-16531 GCA_049593715.1 Rhodocyclaceae bacterium | reverse complement strand
GTTGGACGGTCGGTGGGAGAGATGGCGGACACCGCCAACGCGGAAAGTACCGCCAGCAGGAGCGCCGGCGGCAGCGCGGCCGGCCCGGACAAGGTCACCTTGGCTGGCCCTCGATCGCGGCGGCGATGGCGAAATCCAGGGTTCCAAGCCCGCTGATCGAACACGCGATCTGGTCGCCAATCACCAGCGTGCCCACGCCCGCCGGCGTTCCGGTGAAGATCAGGTCGCCCGGGGCGAGCGCAACGTAGGTCGAAAGATTGGCGACAATGTCCGGCACCGGCCAGATCATGTCGGCCAAGTCGCCACTTTGCCGCTCCACGCCATTGACCGCGAGGCGGATCGCGCCGCTGGCCGGATGGCCAAGCTCGCTGGCCGGGCGCAAAACCGATACCGGCGCCGAGTGATCGAAGGCTTTGGCCATTTCCCACGGATGGCCTTTCTCCCTTAGGGCCTGCTGCAGATCCCGTCGGGTGAGATCCACCCCGAGGCCATAGGCAAAGACATGTTCCAGCGCCGCTTCCGGGACGATATGAACTCCCGGCTTGCCTATGGCGACGACCAGTTCCACCTCGTGTTGAAATTTCTGCGTGCGCGGCGGGTAGGGAACCGAACCGCCTCCGGGCACGATGGCATCCGCCGGCTTGGAGAAGAAGAAAGGGGGTTCCCGTTCGGGATCAGCCCCCATTTCCCGCGCATGGTCGGCGTAATTGCGCCCGACGCACCAGATTCTGCGCACGGGAAAACAAACCTCGCCCCCGGCGATGGGAACGGCGGGAATCTCGAGCGGGAAGACGAACTGCGAGCTCATAAGATTTTCCAGTCAGTGGGATGGTCCGCGCGGAGTAGGGTCGGACGACTGCGCTGCCGGGGACAATGCCCCTGCGTCTGCCCCACGCCGCTCATGATCGGCGGATGTTAGCAGAGCAAACGCCGACACCCCCATCTCTGTCGTAACCCTGTCGGCACCCCCGACGAACGCATTGGCCCGAACGTTGCATATGTCGCGGGAGGCGCTAGTGCCCTCGCGTACCATGGCCGCCCTACCCGCAAATCTATTGGGCCCAGCGGTTGCGCCGAAGATGATGTGCCACAACAGCATTGAAACCCCGCTAATACGCAATGGCGACAGTGGCTTCGATCCGACGGTGCTACGAGGCCACGTCCGTTGGTCGACAAACCTGGGCAGCAAGGTTTTGGCGCTGTTGGTGGGTCTGGTTTCCCCCGCCGCGTTCGCCTTCGGACTCGGTGAGATCGCGGTTTCCTCCCGGCTGGGCGAGCCTCTGCAAGCCATGGTGCCGCTGATCGACGTCAAGGCTGGCCCGCTGGATGGGGCCTGTATCAAGGTGGTGCCGCGCCAATCTGGCCCTGATGAAGCGCCCTGGCTGGCACGCGCCGCGGTGCGCATCGAACGACGCAAAGGGGGGCCGCGGCTGCGCATTTCCAGCGTCGAAGCAATCACTCATCCGATTCTAATGCTGGGTCTGCAGGTGGGATGTGGCGCCGAATTAACGCGCGAGTACACCCTGCTCTTGGCACCACCCGAAATCCCGTCCCGGGCGGTTGCGTCTCCATCGCCGGCGGAAGATTCGCAAGCCCGAGACCGCGAACCCCGCCTTTCCCGCAAGCGCGAGATAAGTCGGCCCACCACCTCCGAGATCCATCGCGATTCCGCCGCCGGACAACAAAGGGCGCACCAGCCAAGCATGGGAGGCGTTGTGCCTGCAGACTTGGGCCAGCGCAGAGCATCCGGCGTCGATCGTGCCGAGACGGAATCGGGACGGAAGAAGGTGGAATTGCTGGCTGCACGGGAAGATCCAGCGGTCGCGCAGATCGCGGTGGAAGACAAAATCCGGCGGATGGAAGAAACGCTCGCCACGCTGCGGGAAAAAGTGCAGACGGCAGAGAACAACATGACGCCACAGTCCATCGCGGCATCCGCGTCACCAGCCGAGCCAAAACCCGCCGAGCCGGTCGAAACGGCCGCCCAGGCGACCGCTTCCGCGTCGACGACATCGGAACGGTTTGGCACGATGTCAATCGTCCCCGGCTGGCTGGTGATTCTGCTGGTTGCCGCCGCAGTCGGCGCCCTCCTCATTGGGTTGCGACGCAGACGAGCGCAGGGGAACGAGGGGGAACAGGGCGGGGAATCGAAGGCGCCGACCGCGGAGAGACCAGGATTGGCCATGGATTTCCCGCTTTCACTGGATCAGCCAATGCCGTCCCCATCCCAATCCGCATGGCGAGGCACGGTGGAAAACCCTCCGCAAGAACTCGCCGAAGAGCACCGGATCGACGTCACCGAACACGAGTCCATGTTGGACCTGGCCGAGATGATGCTGTCTTTTGGTCGCGTACAAGGCGCAGCCCAGACCCTGGCGGATTACATCGACGCCAATCCGAAGCAGGCGGTGCGCCCCTGGCTCAGGCTGCTCGAGGTCTATCGCGAGGCGGGCATGCGCGAGGAATTCAAATCTCTTGCCCAGCGCTTGCACGAGACGTTCAACATAGCGGTCATGGCCTGGGAGCAGAAGCCGCGGCGACGCGGTGCCGAGGCTCTGGAACGGTATCCGCACATCGTCACCCGCCTGGTCGAAACCTGGAATACGCCCGATTGCCTGGACTACGTCAGGCATCTGATCCACGACAACAGGAACGGCACTCGATCGGGTTTTTCCGCCGAGGAGATCCAGGAGATTCTGCTGCTTGCCAGCATCCTGGAAGAGAATGCGGCGGCACAGGAACAGGCGTCCCCGGCCGCGGCTGAAGTGGAACTGCCCTGCGCGATCGCCGCCGAAGCGCAAGCCACCCCACCGGCCGCGCCATCGTCACGGCCAGCGCCAAAGGCGCTAATTCACCTCCTGGCGCGCCAAAGCCATCGCTTCCCGCAGCACCCCCATGTCCCCAATGTGGTTGGATAACAAGAGGATGAGCTTGGCATTGACCGCCAAGCTCTGATCTTCCGTCAGTCCGCGGTGCAATTCGATAAGCTGTTCGTAGAACCAGTCCGGGGCCACCAGATTCGCCTCCAAATTCAACTTCATTGTCCTTCACCCACTTCATTGCATGTCGCGCGCAACACGGCGCGGCGAATGCGTGCCGGATCGAACCTGCGCCAGCGGGCGCAGACATGTTGGTCCGGTCGCATTAGATAGAAAGTCCCAGGGACGGCATCGAAACGCTGCACGAGGAAGTCTTCGTAGTCTTCCAGGCGAACGACACCCGGGGGCAGTTCGATCGGGTTGCCGGGCTCCACCACAACCCGCGTATCAACGGGAATGCGGTTTAGCGTCAGGGCGGCAATGCCGGAGGCCACTTCGGCCGGCAACTCGTTCAACCCGTGCGCAAAATACAGGCCATTGAAACTGTCGCCGATGAATTCCAGCAGCCAGCGCAGTTCACCATTCACGGCCACCGGACCATCGCTCGCCGGAGTGCCGGGCACCAACCCGCTGAGGAAAGCATCGCTGTCGGGCGTGTTCAGGGGCGAGCGGTCAAGGATGGCGGGCATGGACAGGCGACCGGAATTCACCAGCCGGCGCGCAAACGGGCAGGTCCGCGCCAGGGACAGTACCGCATCGCGGAACGCCCGGGACACGCGCGTCTCCGGCGCAATGAACTGGGTACTCCGGGCAGAGTGGAGAATGTTCTCTTCCGCCGCCGCAATGCGTTCGCTGGAGTAAGTGTCCAGCAGTGTGGGCGGCGCCTTGTTGTCCATCACCAGACGCAGCTTCCAGGCCAGATTGTCGGCATCCTGAATACAGGAGTTCGCACCGCGGGCACCGAATGGGGACATCTGGTGCGCGGCATCGCCGACGAAAAGCACCCGGCCATGGCGGAATGAATCCATTCGCCGACAGGAATAGCGATAGATGTTCACCCACTCCAACTCGAAATCCCGTTCGCCCAGCATCGCCCGCAGCCGCGGAACGACGTTCTCCGGCCGGCGCTCCTCTTCCGGATCGGCATCGCGGGCAAGCTGAAAGTCGATACGCCAGACGTTGTCCGCCTGGCGATGCAGCAGGGTCGATTGTTCCGGGTGAAACGGCGCGTCGAACCAGAACCAGCGCTCGGCAGGGTAGTCTGCCTTCATCAGGACGTCTGCACTTAGAAACTGGTTGGAGAACGCCTGCCCTTTGCTCTCCTGTCCCAACATGCCGCGGACAGGACTCAGCGCCCCATCACAAGCCAGCAGCCAATCGCAGGCGAGCACGTATTGCCCGCCAGGCGTATCGATCGTCACGCCAATCTGCTTCTCTTCCGCTGTGATGGCCACGACGCGGTTCTTCCAGCGCAAGTCGACCCGGCCCGTGGCTCGGGCTCGCTCAAGAAGAATTTCTTCCAGGTGATATTGCTGAAGATTGACGAAAGCCGGTCTGCGGTGCCCTGAGTCGGAAAGGAGATTGAAGGAAAACACCGGGCCGTCGCGGAAGAACACCTTGCCGACACTCCAGCCGACGCCCTTGCGCACCACCGCCCCACCGCAGCCCAACCGATCGAGGATTTCCAACGAACGTTTGGCGTAGCAAACCGCGCGGGATCCGTGGCTAACGGTCTCGTCCTCGTCGAGCACGACGACGGGAACACCGTGCTGTGCGAGGTCGATGGCCGCAGCCAGTCCCGCCGGCCCCGCGCCGACGACGATGACCGGATGGCGCACTCGGCGCACCGCGTCCTCGTCCGAAGAGCGAACGTAAGGAAAGACGGGATTGCGGTAGGTTTGCACTTAGCCCGATCCGACTAAGCGCCCGGACGTCGGGCGGTCATACGGGATTGTCCACGTCGACGAAGGTGCACTGCATACCGAACCGCTGCGCAAGATGGTCTGCGAGCGCCCGGACACCATAGCGTTCGGTGGCGTGGTGCCCGGCAGCCACGTAGGGAATCCCTGCCTCCCGCGCCAGATGGACGGTCTGCTCAGAGATTTCGCCGCTGACGAACACGTCGGCACCCATCGCTATCGCCTGCTCGAACCGATCCTGCGCTGCGCCGGTACACCAGGCGATCCGCCGTACGCCCCGCGCCGGGTCGCCCACCAGCATCGGCGCACGCCCCAAGCGTTGCCCCAGCAACTCCGCGATACTCGCCGCGTCCGTGGGCTGGCTGGGTTCCCCGATAAAACCAATGTCCTGGTCGGCGAATCTGCCGCTCACCGACCAGTCCATCAGTCGCGCCAACTGAGCGTTGTTGCCAAGATCAGGATGGGCGTCCAGGGGAAGATGGTAGGCGAAGAGATTGATATCCCGACCGAGCAGCAATGCCAACCGGGATTTGCGGATCCCGGTGATCCGGCCGTCTTCGCCACGCCAGAAATAGCCATGATGCACGATGACGGTATCGGCATCGGCTGCCGCGGCTGCATCAAGCAGCGCCTGACTCGCCGTAACGCCGGTCACGACCCTGGCGACGCTGGCTCGGCCTTCCACTTGTAGACCGTTTGGGCAATAATCGCGGAACCGATCTACCTGCAGCAAATCAGCGAGGTAGCGCTCTAGTTCGGGTCGTTGCATTCCATCTCCGGATTTGGAACGACGTTCGTTCCGCGAGGATTCCATTATGCGCCGCTTGTGGGTGATTTTCGCCCAAGCCGTGACGGTTGCCGTTGCCTTCCTGTTCGCCGCCCAGGCGCTCAAACCGGAATGGCTCTCCGGTCACACCAGCATCGTCTCGCTGCAGGAGGCGGCCCCGGTTGCCGGGGGCACCGCCGATGCACGCCGCGGAGCCGTTGCGTCCTACGGAGAAGCCGCCAAAAAAGCGCTTCCCGCCGTGGTCCACATCTTTACCAGCAAGGAGATAAAGGCCCAGCGCCATCCACTCGGCGACGACCCGGTGTTTCGCTACTTTTTCGGCGACCGCCAAGGCGCCCAGACACGCCGTACTTCGGGCCTAGGCAGTGGGGTCATTGCCAGCCCAGACGGTTACATCCTGACCAACCAGCACGTCGTCGAGGCAGCGGACGAAATTGAAGTTGCGCTGAACGACGGGCGCAAATTCAAGGCGCGAATCGTGGGTGCGGACCCCGAGTCGGATATCGCCGTCTTGCGCATCGATGCGGGTCGCCTGCCGGCCATCACGTTCGGCAATCCGGAAGGAATTCACGTCGGGGACGTCGTCCTGGCCATCGGCAACCCCTTCGGCGTCGGACAAACGGTGACCATGGGCATCGTCAGCGCGCTTGGCCGCAGCCACCTGGGCATCAATACGTTCGAGAATTTTATCCAGACCGACGCCGCGATAAACCCGGGCAATTCGGGCGGTGCGCTGGTGGACGCCGGCGGCAACCTGATCGGCATCAATACCGCGATCTACTCCCGCTCGGGCGGATCACTCGGCATTGGTTTCGCCATTCCCGTGTCGCTGGCACGCAATGTGATGGAGCAGATCATTCGTTCCGGCGTCGTGATCCGGGGCTGGATCGGGGTGGAGGTTCAGGAAATCACGCCGGAACTCGTGGAGTCGTTCGGCCTGCCCGCCAGCGAGGGGACGTTGATTGCGGGGGTAGTGCGCGGCAGCCCGGCCGACAACGCCGGCATCAAACCCGGCGATATTCTGGAAGCGATTCAGGATCGTCCGGTGCGCGACCCCCAGGTTATGCTCGACGCCGTTGCCAGCCTGGCGCCCGGATCCACAGCCGCCTTCAAAGTGCGGCGCGGGAAACAGCAGGCCGAAGTCAATATCACCATCGGCAAGCGCCCGCCCGTGGCGCGGGGCCGCAACGGCACCGAATAGCCCCCGGCGTAGGCCAGAAGTCGCCCATTCCCCATGAAGCTGCCGCCTGGCAGCTCGCGATCAAGGCCCGCAGCCCCTCATTTGTTCAGCCGGCTAGCCGGTCCCTTGGCTAGTTTGCGCCGGGGATCCCCTACCGCTGGCGACGCTTTCTTGCTGGAATCCCAGGTCAGCGCGGAGCGTCTTCCGAATTCGATTCGACCCCGTCGCCGGTCAAAGCGAGGTTTCCACCTTCTGCCGATTTCTTCGTTCCGACAAAACGAGCGAGAAGCAGGCCTAACTCGAAGAGAAGCACCAGCGGCACCGCCAGCATCAGTTGCGAAACGACGTCAGGCGGCGTCACGACTGCGGCGATCACGAAGGCTCCGACGATCGCATATGGCCTGATTTCCCGCAGCTTTTGCAGGCTCACGATACCTGCACGGACCAGAACCAGCACCACCACCGGTACCTCGAACGTCACTCCGAAGGCGACGAACATCGTCATCACGAAGGCGAGGTATTGCTCGATATCGGGCGCCGGTGTGATGCTCGCGGGCGCAAACTGGTTGATGAACCGGAATACCACGCCAAACACGAAGAAATAGCAGAACGCCATGCCGACGAAGAATAGAAGCGTGCTGGCCAACACGAGCGGCAGTGCCAAGCGCTTTTCGTGCGTGTAGAGCCCCGGCGCGATGAACGCCCAGGCCTGGTAGAGAACGACGGGCAGGGCGCCGATGAACGCCACCAGCAGCGTGACCTTGATCGGCACCAGGAATGGCGTCACCACACCGGTGGCAATCATTTTCGTGCCCTCCGGCAGGGCATGCATCATCGGCTGGGCAAGAATGTCGTAGATCTCCGCCGCCCAGGGTGTGCAGCCAAGAAATACCAGCAGAACGGCCAGAATGACTTTGAGCAGGCGATCCCGCAACTCCATCAGGTGGGAGACGAATGGCTGTTCCTGATCCTGAGTCACGGGCATGGAGGGACGGGGAAACTGAGAATGAATGGAACGGACAAGACTCAAGGCGACGCCTGGCAAAGTGCCCGACGAGCCTCCTATTTGGGCAGTGGCGTTGCACCCGCAACGGCGGTTGTCTCCTCCGGCACGGAGGGAGTCGGGAACGCGGCAGCCTGCGGCTGGACGAGCGGTTCTCGCCCGACATCCTGCGCGGCGTTGGCGGTGCCAGCGGCGGATTCAGCCTCCACCAGCGTCTGCTTGACCGACCCTTCAACGGCGGCAAGCTGCTGCTGAACGGACTGCTCCATGTTCCGAGCGGAATCCTGCACTTCTTGTTGCAGGCGCCGGAGTTCATCCAACTGCATCTCACGATGGATGTCGGCCTTTACGGTGCCCACGTACCGCTGCAGGCGAGCGAGCAGCACGCCGGCGGTACGGGCCACCTTGGGCAGGCGCTCGGGGCCGATCACGAGGAGGGCAACCACGCCGATGGCGAGTAATTCCGAGAAGCTAACGTCGAACATGGGAACTGGCAAAGGCCATAGAGGCGGGAACTCAAACGGCGGGAACTCCCCGGCGCACTGCGGCGCCGGAGCAGAAAAAGTCAGGACGTCGACTTTTCCTTGATCTCACCTTCGACCGTACGCCCCTCGGTCACCTTCGGGGGGGCCGTCGTGGGTTCGGCGGACGTTTCGCCCTCCCGAACACCTTCCTTGAAACCACGCACAGCATTGCCAAGATCGGTGCCGATGTTGCGCAACTTCTTTGTCCCGAACACGAGCAGAATGATCACCAGAACGACCAGCCAGTGCCAAATGCTAAACGACCCCATCCACTCCTCCTAACGCTTCGGCAGCATCCGCCCGAATGGCTCAGGCCCGCCGAAAATGTGCATGTGGAGATGATACACCTCCTGTCCGCCGACCCTTCCGGTGTTGATCAGGGAGCGGAAACCCTCTTCCGCCCCTTGTTCCCGTGCGAGCCGGCCGGCAATAACGAGCATCTTGCCGAGGACGGCCTGGTGGGAATCATCGGCCTCGTAAAGGGAAGCGATGTGCTGTTTCGGAATGATCAGGAAGTGAATTGGCGCCTGGGGATGAATGTCGTGAAAAGCAAGGACTTCCTCATCCTCATAAACCTTGCGTGCGGGGATCTCGCCTCGCGCAATTTTGCAGAAAATACAATCCGACATGCCGCCATCCCTTCCCAGTCCTCTCGCAGCGCCTCAACGGACAAATCCTTCCGCCGGACGATCCTATTTCGCCTTTCCTGTGCCACCGACCACCAGGCCGTAGACGTAAGCGACAGCCAGGGAACCGATCACCACGCCGACCGACAAGGCGGGAATCCCGGGCTGATCCACGAACATGCGCACCAGATTGAAACCCACCACCGAACCAAACGCACCCGACAAAGCCGCCATGGACAGCTTCATCGCCGCCTTTCCAGGATGGACCAGCTTGAGCAGGACACCGCACCCACAGCCGACGGCCAAAAAAACCAACAAGATGATGAACTGCTTCGCAACCATTTTGCAGAACTCCCAGAGTTGAAACAGCTTCTTTTAGCTCGAAGTCTTCCAGAGCGTCCCGGACGAACGAATGGAGATCTTAGCGCGCGGGGCCTTTTCCACCCTGAGAAGCGCGACTGCGCTTCTCGTCGATCCCGGAAACCCCTTCACGGCGGCGAAACTCTGCAAGCACGTCGTCCACCCCCAAGCCAAACTCGGAAAGCAGAATCATCGAATGGAACCACAGGTCAGTGACTTCCCAGACCAGGTGCAGACGATCCTTGTCCTTGGCTGCCATGATGGTTTCCGCCGCTTCCTCTGCCACTTTCTTGCAAATGGCGTCGGCCCCTTTGGCGTGGAGACTCGCAACGTAGGATGTCTCGGGGTCCGCATGGCGACGCGAGGCCAGGGTTTCCGCCACGCGATGGAGGACTTCAATGTCGATCATTTCGAGGTTTCCTTGTAAATCTCCTTCGGATCCTTGAGCACTGGCGTGTCAGCCTGCCATTGCCCGTCGGCAAACCTCTGGAAAAAACAGCTATGGCGGCCGGTGTGGCAGGCGATCCCGCCGATTTGTTCCACGCGCAGCAGCACGACATCGTTGTCGCAATCCAGGCGCATCTCCATCACCCGCTGCACGTGGCCGGACTCTTCGCCCTTGTGCCACAGCTTGCGCCGCGAGCGGGACCAGAACACGGCCTCGCCTTCCAGCGCCGTGCGCTCAAGGGCATCCCGGTTCATCCAGGCGAACATGAGCACGTCGCCGGTGGCGGCCTCCTGGACGATCACCGGCACCAGGCCGCTGTCGTCCCACTTCACGTCATTGAGCCACTTCGTATTTTGATTCATAGCCTTACCTGAATACCACGGGCCTGCATGTGCTCCTTGGCGGCGCGCACCGTGTGTTCCCCATAGTGAAAAATGCTGGCCGCCAGCACCGCATCGGCATGTCCAGCCAGCACACCTTCCGCCAGATGGTCCAGATTGCCTACGCCCCCGCTGGCGATCACGGGAATGTCCACGGCGTCGCTGATGGCGCGGGTCAGCGCCAGATCGAAGCCGTTGCGCGTGCCGTCGCGGTCCATGCTGGTGAGCAGAATCTCCCCCGCGCCGAGCCGCTGCATGCGTTGCGCCCACTCGACGGCATCGAGGCCGGTGGGATTGCGCCCGCCGTGGGTGAAAACTTCCCAGCGCGGCGCAGCACCATCGGCCACCTGCTTGGCGTCGATCGCCACCACGATGCACTGGGATCCCACTTTGCCACTGGCGTCGGCGACCAGTTGGGGATTGTGGACCGCCGCGGTGTTGATGCTGACCTTGTCGGCACCCGCGTTGAGCAGGCGCCGAACGTCGTCTACGGACCGGATACCGCCACCGACGGTGAGGGGAATGAAAACCTGCTCCGCCACCGCCTCCACGACGTGGAGGATGATGTCCCGCTCGTCGGAACTGGCGGTGATATCGAGGAACGTCAGTTCATCGGCGCCCTGCTCGTCGTAGCGCCGGGCAATCTCGACGGGATCGCCAGCGTCGCGCAGGCCGACGAAGTTGATGCCCTTGACGACGCGACCGGACTTGACGTCGAGGCAGGGAATGATGCGTTTGGCGAGCATGGAAAATTAGCCCAATCGCTGTGCGGGCAAACTAACCCGGGGACCGCCTGTTGCCGCACGGGAGCCTGGCGCTACAGCGGATAAACAGAACAAAGGAAGAACCACGGGCAGACGGCCGGTGCGAACCGGCTACGATCCTACCAGCCGATCGGCTTCCGCCTGAGCCTGCCGGAAGTCCAGCGTCCCCTCGTAAATGGCCCGCCCGGTAATGGCGCCCACGATGCCCTCGGACTCCACGGCGCACAGCGCGGTGATGTCGGCAATGGAAGCGATCCCGCCGCTGGCGATGACGGGAATGCGCAGCGCCTGTGCGAGCCGCACCGTCGCGTCCACGTTGGGGCCATTGAGCATGCCGTCGCGCCCGATGTCGGTGTAGATCACGGCCTCGACCCCGTAGTCCTCGTACTTGCGCGCAAGGTCCACCACGTCGTGGCCGGTCATTTTCGACCAGCCATCGGTCGCCACCTTGCCCTCGCGCGCGTCCAGCCCGACGATGATGTGGCCGGGAAACGCGCCGCAGGCATCGTGGAGGAAGCCTGGATTCTTGACGGCAGCCGTTCCAATGATGACGAACGAAACGCCATCATCGAGATAGCGTTCAATGGTATCCAGATCACGGATGCCGCCGCCCAGTTGCACCGGAATGTCGTCCCCCACGGCGGCAACGATGGCCTTGATGACCGACTCGTTCTTGGGTTTGCCGGCGACGGCGCCGTTCAGATCAACCAGGTGCAGGCGGCGCCCCCCCTGGTCGAGCCAATGGCGCGCCATGGCTACGGGATCTTCGGAGAAGACGGTGGCATCGGCCATGTCGCCTTGCTTGAGGCGGACACAATGACCATCTTTGATATCGATCGCGGGAATGAGCAGCATAGGCGTGAGTTACGTTGGGCAGAGCGCAGCGGGAAAGGGCTCGGATGGTGCGGACGCTACGGTTTCCAGCCCATGAAGTTGCTCAACAGCATGAGCCCGGCATGGGCACTCTTTTCCGGATGGAACTGTACTGCAAAAATATTAGCGTGGGCGACCGCGCAGGTAAAGGGTACGCCATAAACCGTGGAGGCAGCGGCCAACCGGGGATCTTCCGGTGCAACGAAATAGCTGTGCACGAAATAGAAGCGGGCCCCATCCTCGATGCCCTGCCAGAGCGGGTGAGCGCGCGCCTGGTCCACGTTGTTCCAACCCATGTGGGGCACCTTCAGGCGGATGCCGTCCGACCCGACCATGGCAGCATGGGGGAAGCGCCGCACCTGCCCCGGGAAAACCGACAAGCCTGCCACGTCGCCTTCCTCGCTGCGATCGAACAGCATCTGCAGCCCGACGCAGATGCCGAGGAAGGGCTTTTCCCCGGCGGCCTTTACGACCGCATCACGCAAGCCGCGGGCTTCTAGTTCGCGCATGCAGTCGGGCATAGCTCCCTGGCCCGGGACGACGACGCGGTCCGCGGCGGCAACGACAGCCGCGTCGGAAGTCACCCGCACGATGGCATCGGACGCCACGTGTTCGATGGCTTTGGCCACCGAGCGCAGGTTGCCCATGCCGTAATCGACGATCGCGACGGTATTCATGCTCTCTTCCAGTCAGGCAGCCGAGTCACAGCGCCCCCTTGGTGGAGGGTATGGCGGAGCCGGCGCGGGGATCCGTTTCCACCGCCATGCGCAGCGCCCGCCCGAACGCCTTGAACACGGTTTCTGCCTGGTGGTGGGCGTTGTCGCCCCTGAGGTTGTCGATGTGCAGCGTCGCCAGCGCGTGATTCACGAAACCCTGAAAAAACTCCCGCACCAGATCGACGTCGAACGTTCCAATCAACGGACGCACGAATGGCACGTCGAAGCTCAACCCCGGGCGGCCGGAAAGATCGATCACCACCCGCGACAACGCTTCGTCCAGCGGGACGTAAGCGTGGCCATAACGACGCAGACCTTTCTTGTCCCCCAAGGCCTTAGCGACCGCCTGCCCCAGGGTGATACCAACGTCTTCGACGGTATGGTGGGCGTCGATGTGCAGATCACCCTTGGCGACGATATCGAGGTCGATGCAGCCGTGGCGCGCCACCTGGTCCAGCATGTGGTCCAGGAAAGGAACACCGGTCTCGAACCGGGCCTTGCCGGTTCCATCCAGGTCGACGGCAACGCTGATCTGGGTTTCGTTGGTGTTACGGGTGATTTGGCACTGCCGCATGATCGGAAACGGGTTGGGCAAGAACTCGACGGGACGGCGCGCAGCAGTAGGGGTTAGGCGGAAAACTCGGTCGCAGCGGTTAGCAGGGACTCCGGGGCCACGGCCCCTACCATTCCCTCTGATTCCTGGATCGGCGCTTGCCGGCCGGACCTCCCGGCGCGACGGCGCGCAAGCCTTCTCATTCGGGGCGGATGATACCATTGCCCTTCCTTCCCATGTTTCCCCGGTCACCTACCGCGCACCATGAGCCGCTTCTGGAGCGAGGCCGTGCAAAGCCTCACCCCCTACGTTCCGGGCGAGCAGCCCAAGCTTCCCAATCTGGTCAAGCTCAACACCAACGAAAACCCCTACGGCCCGTCGCCGCGAGCCCTCGCCGCGATTCAGGCCGAGGCCGGCGACACGCTCCGCCTTTACCCCGACCCGGAAGCGGAGCGCCTCAAGCGGGCGATCGCGAGCCTCCACGGCCTGGCCGCCAATCAGGTATTCGTCGGCAACGGTTCCGACGAAGTCCTGGCCCACGCTTTTCTCGCCCTGCTCAAGCATCAGCGGCCGCTGCTGTTCCCGGACATCACCTACAGTTTCTACCCGGTCTATTGCGGCCTGTATGGCATCGCCTACGAAACCGTTTCGCTGAGCCAGGATTTCGCCATTCGGGTGGACGACTACGACCGGCCCAACGGCGGCATCATCCTCGCCAACCCCAACGCCCCCACCGGGCGGCTGCTCCCCCTGGCGGAGATCGAACGTCTCTTGGGCCGCCACCCCGACTCAGTAGTGGTGGTGGACGAGGCCTACGTGGATTTCGGCGGCGAATCGGCGATCCCGTTGGTGGCGAGCCACCCGAACCTGCTGGTGATCCACACCCTGTCCAAGTCCCGCTCCCTGGCCGGCCTGCGCGTCGGCTTTGCCGTGGGCGACGCCGACCTGATCGAAGCCCTGGAACGGGTCAAGAACAGCTTCAATTCCTACCCCCTGGACCGGCTCGCCATCGTCGGCGCCACCGCGGCTATCCAGGACGTGGAGCATTTCGAGCATACCCGCCGTGCCGTCATGGCCACGCGCGAACGGCTGGTTGGGGATCTCACCGCGCGGGGCTTCGACGTGCTGCCCTCAGCCGCCAACTTCGTGTTTGCCCGCCATCCGCAGCACGACGGCGGCGAACTGGCGGCGCAACTGCGAACCCGCAGCATCATCGTCCGCCACTTCAAGCAGCCGCGCATCGACCAGTTCCTGCGCATTTCCGTGGGAACGGACGATCAATGCGCGGCCTTGGTTGCCGCGTTGGACGAAATCCTCGCCTGACGAGCGGCCCGGCATAGCGCCAGGCCAGCCCTAGCCGCGCTACCGCGCCCCGAAGCGCGGTAGCCGTCAGCCGATCAGTCGGCCTCGCGGCCCATGAGCCGATAGACCCACCCGCCAAGGGCGCCACCGACGATGGGCGCCAGCCAGAACAGCCACAACTGGCCCAACGCCCAGTCGCCGACAAACACCGCAACCCCGGTGCTGCGGGCCGGATTCACCGAAGTGTTGGTCACGGGAATGCTGATGAGGTGGATCAGCGTCAGGCACAAGCCAATGGCGATGGGGGCGAATCCCGCGGGCGCACGACGGTCAGTGGCGCCCATGATCACCACCAGGAACATCAAGGTCATCACGACTTCGCAGACCAGCGCTGCCACCAGGGAATAGCCGCCGGGTGAATGCTCGCCGTAGCCGTTGGACGCAAACCCGCCGGCCAGACTGAAATCCGCCTTACCGCTGGCGATGATCCAGAGCACGAATCCTGCCGCGATGCCGCCGGCCACTTGGGCCAGGATGTAAGGCACGAGATCTTTCGCCGGGAATCGCCCGCCAGCCCACAGGCCGATGGAAACCGCCGGATTGAGATGGCAGCCGGAGATGTGCCCGATAGCGTAGGCCATCGTCAGCACAGTAAGCCCGAACGCCAGCGACACGCCCAGCAGGCCAATACCGACATTTGGAAAAGCCGCCGCCAGCACGGCGCTGCCACATCCGCCGAGCACCAGCCAGAACGTTCCGAGGCCTTCCGCCAACAGTTTGTTACCCATACTTGCTTCCCCTTGCAGATCGAATTTCAGGTTCTTGTGATCGGTCGGGGCAAAAAAGCTCTTTCCACCCCGGCCCCCGCGTGCAGAGAGACGACATATGCTGCTTGGCGATTCTAGCCGTTCACGCCTCGGACAACGATACGTTCGCCATCACCAGGTGAACGAAAACCTGAAGAATAGGCGGGAGGAGAAAGCGCCAATCCGCGCCGCCGGCGGGGCCGCCGTCAGCCATAGACCACCTCCACATTGCTGGCCGTCAGCCACTCGCGCAGCCCGTTCAGCAACTGGTCGTCCAGCCGCACCCGCCAGGCTTCCCCGAGGGGCAGCTCGCATTCGGCGATGGCGTTGCGATAACGCACCCGCACCGGGCACGGCCCCTCCCGGTAGGGCGCCAGCAGGCCGCGCAGCCGTTCTGCCGCCGCCCCCTGCGGCCCGGCCTGGCGGACTTCGCCATTGAGGGAAATCCTGAGCGAACGGGCAAAGCGGCTGCGCGCCTCGCCCAGGGTCATCAGCCGGTCAGCGCCGATGCGCAACCCGCCGCTGAAGTCGTCGCGCTGGACCTTGCCTTCGATGACCAGGACCTCGTCTTCCTTGATCTTGCTGCGTTCGGCGTCGAACAGTTCGTTGAACACCGTCACCTCGATCTGGGCCGTGCCGTCGTCCAGCATCACGACGGCCATCTTGCCGCGGCGCGTCATCTGGGTCCGAACCGAAGCCACGATACCGGCGAGGATCGTCGCTTCACGTCCCGCTTCCAGTTGCCCCAGCGGTTTGCGCACGAAGCGGGAAAGCTCGTCCCGCACCTCGTGGTAAGGGTGACCGGATAGGAAGAAGCCGAGGGCCTGTTTCTCGTTGAGCAACCGTTCGCGCTCGGACCAGCGCGCCGTCTCGACGTAATGGGCGGAAAAGTCCGGCGCCCCCGGCGTGTCGAACAGTCCGCCCTGCAGCGCGTTCTGCTGCGCCTGCTCCGCCGCTTCCATGGCCACGCCCACCGAAGCCAGTAGCCGCGCGCGATGGTCGCTCAGGCCATCGAAGGCGCCAGCGCGGATCAGCGCCTCGACCACGCGGCGATTGACGATGCGCTTGTCCACCCGGCCGCAGAAATCGAACAAGTCCGCAAACGCTCCGCCGACCTTGCGCGCCTGGACAATGGCGTCGATGGCAGACTCGCCGGTGCCCTTGATGGCGCCAAGTCCGTAGCGGATCGTGGTGCGGTCCACCGGCTCGAAGCGGTAGCCGCTGGCGTTCACATCCGGCGGCAGGAAGTGGATGCCGTTTTCGAGGGAATCCAGGTAGAACAGGTGCACCTTGTCGGTGTCCGCCAGTTCCGACGACAGGGTCGCCGCCATGAAGGCGGCGACGTGGTGCTGCTTGAGCCAGGCCGTCTGGTAGGCCACCAGGGCGTAGGCCGCCGAGTGCGACTTGTTGAAGCCGTATTCGGCGAATTTCTCCATCAAGTCGAACAACTGGTTTGCCAGCGCTTCCTGCA
>JBAWHH010000490.1:0-6179 GCA_049593715.1 Rhodocyclaceae bacterium | reverse complement strand
TGGATCGGCCGGAAATCCTGCGCGTGCAACTGCGCGCGATCCTGCGTGCGGCGGCTTTCGGCAAGGTGCGGGTGATGTTTCCCATGGTCGGGCTGCTGTCCGAGTTGCGCGACGCCAAGGCCATGCTGGAGGAAGAGCGCCAGCGGCTTGGCGCCGCACCCATCGAGACCGGAATCATGGTGGAGATTCCTGCCGCAGCCATCATGGCGGCGCAGTTCGCCCGCGAAGTGGATTTCTTCTCCATCGGCACCAACGACCTGACCCAATACACCCTGGCCATGGATCGCGGCCACCCGAAGCTGGCGCCCAAGGTGGATGGCCTCAACCCCAGCGTGCTGCGCCTGATCGCGTGGACGGTGGAGGCGGCCCACACCCAGGGCAAATGGGTCGGCGTGTGCGGCGGCATCGCCAGCGATCCGCAGGCCGTGCCGCTACTGCTGGGGATGGGCGTGGATGAGTTGAGCGTGAGCTTGCCCAGCATCCCCGCCGTCAAGGCCGAGGTGCGGGCCCTGTGGCGGCATGAGTGCCAGGAACTCGCCCAGCGCGCGCTGGGCCTGGAGACGGCCGCCGAAGTGCGCGCCTATTGCCCCGATCCTTTTGCCGCAACCTGACCGCCGGGAGATCGCCATGTGGCAACACGCCTTCAGCTTCCTGCAGAAAATCGGCAAGGCCTTGATGCTGCCGGTGTCGGTACTCCCGGTGGCGGGCATCCTGCTCGGCATCGGCAGTGCCCATTTCGCCGTCTTCCCGGATCTGGTCTCCAACATCATGGCCCAGTCCGGCGGCGCGATTTTCGGTCTGATGGCCGTCATGTTTGCCATCGGCGTGGCCCTGGGCCTGACCAACAACGACGGCGTTTCCGCCCTGGCGGCGGTGGTCGGCTACGCCGTGCTGCTGGCCACGCTGGGGGTCATGGCCAAGGTATTGAACGTGGAAAGCAAGGAGTTGATGGGCATCCTGTCCATCGACACCGGGGTGTTCGGCGGCATCCTCATCGGCGGTATTGCAGCGGCCTTGTTCAACCGCTATTACCGCATCCAATTGCCACCTTACCTCGGCTTCTTCGCCGGCAAGCGCTTCGTGCCCATTGCCACCGCGTTCGCGGCCATCGCCACCGGCATCGTGCTCAGTTTCGTCTGGCCGCCCATTGGCGCCGGCATCAAGGGTTTCTCCCATTGGGCGGCGGAAAGCAACCCGGCGCTGGCGTTTTCCATCTATGGCGTCGTCGAGCGGCTGCTGATTCCGTTCGGCCTGCACCACATCTGGAACGTGCCGTTCTTCTTCGAAGTCGGCAGCTACCTCGATCCCACCACCAACAAGGTCATTACCGGCGAGATCCAGCGCTACATCGCCGGCGACCCGACCGCGGGGAACATGGCCGGCGGCTATCTGTTCAAGATGTGGGGCCTGCCGGCCGCGGCCATCGCCATCTGGCGCTGCGCCCGGCCCGAGAACCGCGCCAAGATCGGCGGCATCATGATTTCGGCGGCGCTGACGGCATGGCTGACCGGCATCACGGAGCCGATCGAATTCGCGTTCATGTTCGTGGCCCCGGTGCTCTACGCCATCCACGCGCTGTTGGCCGGCGTGGCCTATTTCTTGTGCATCGAACTGGGCATCAAGCACGGCATGACTTTCTCCCACGGCGCCATCGACTATGTGGTGCTGTTCGCCAAATCCACCCACGGCTGGTGGCTGCTGGTGCTGGGCCCGTTCTGGGCCTTGCTGTACTTCGGCATCTTCCGCGTCGTCATCACCCGTTTCGATCTCAAGACGCCGGGGCGCGAGCCGGAAGAAGTCTCTCTCGCCGAAGCCCAGGCCGACGTCGCTACCGGGTTTGCCCGGCAATTGGTGCTGGCTTTTGGCGGCCGCGCCAACATCAAGAACCTCGACGCCTGCATCACGCGGTTGCGGGTGGAACTGAACGACGTCACCAAGGCCAATGCGGACAAGCTGAAAGTCCTGGGGGCGGCGGGCGTGGTGGTGGTCGGCAAGGGCATGCAGGCGATCTTCGGCACGCGCTCGGAGAACCTCAAAACCGACATCGAGGAGTACCTGAAGACGGCTGGCGCGGATGCCGACGCAGTCGAAGAGCCCTCCCCCGTGGTGGCGGCCGCCCCTGCGGGCATCGTCTCCCGCCTGCGCGATCCCGATGCCGCCGGCAAGGCCCGCAGCATCATTGCTGCCCTGGGAGGGGCGGCCAACATCCAGCGCGTGGATGCCTGCGCCGAGACGCGCCTGCGGGTGGTCTGCGGGGATGATGGAGTGGTCGACGAGGTGGCGTTGCAGGCAGCGGGTGTGGCCGGGACCATGCGGCTCTCCGGCCGGCTTGTCCATCTGGTCGTCGGCCCCAACGCTGACCAATACGCCGCGGAGTTGCGGGGGCAGTTGGCGACGGCATAGCCGCAGTACCGACCATTGCCGTAGATCAGGACGGGCGCACCGATTTTCACCATTGTGGAAGCGGCAAGTCGGGCTGACAAAGGACGGCGCCCTCATGGGGCATCCTTCAGAGCAACCGTTGCGGGCCGTTAGAGTTTGCGTCGTGAAGACCGGGCCCGCCGCCGAACTCTGATCCGAAATGCTGGAAATCGTTGCCGCCCATGATGTCAAGCTGGGGATGTTTGTCGCTGAACTCGACCGTCCCTGGGTCGGCACGCCCTTCGCTCTTCAGGGATTCCTGGTTTCCAACGATCGGCAACTCGCCGCGCTGCGGGAATACTGCTGCTTTGTTTCGGTGGATCGCGACCGCTCCACCTATACCGATTTCACCGGCTCGACGGCGCCCACCACGAACGCGGCACCCCGGCAGGCGTGGTCCGTGCTAGAGGCCTTTCGCTCCCTTGCGGCGATCGAGCGGCCATCCGGCACTGTGTTCGGTTTGGGGCGTCCGTCGCTGGTTTCGGTCGAGAACGTTCATCCCTCGCCCCGCCGGGTTCCTGGTGGTCCTGCATCCGAATCTGTGACGAAGGCGGAAGGCACGTCGCCAGGGCGACATGCCTATATCGCGCCGGCTCTGGGCCGAATGGAACGTGTGCGCCAGGAGAAGCGGTTGCCGAACCTGCAGCCCGAGAGGATCGCGTTTGCGGATCTGGAGCAGGTGGTGGCGGGCGGGCGTCAACGCGTGGCCGGCAGTTGGCGTCAGACGACCTATGTCGACCAATCGAGTGTCGAAGAGGAGATGCTTGTATCGGGGGAGGCATTCCAGCGCGCCCAAGAATTGATGCTGGATGTATCCGATGAACTGGCCAAGGACAAGCTTCCGCAACCCGAGCGCATCCGCGAGGCCGTGGATGGCATGGTGGAGAGCGTGGTGCGCAATCCCGATGCCCTGATTTGGCTCTCCAAGCTCAAGCGCAGCGACAATTACAGCTACGATCACGCCCTGGACGTGTCGATCCATCTGATGGCTTTTGGCCGCCACCTCGGGTTCCCTGCCGACCAACTCAACATCCTCGGCGTGGCGGGGCTGCTCCAGGACGTTGGAAAAGTCCGGATTCCCCTTGGCTTGCTGCAGAAGGCTAGCGCGCTCAATCCGGCCGAACGCGCAGTGCTGCGTCGCCACGTGGATTTCAGCACTCAGATCCTGACCGCCCAACCGGGCCTTTCCCACCTGGTGATCGAGATCGTCGCCAGACACCATGAACGCTATGACGGGACAGGCTATCCACGACGGCTTACCGGCAAAGAGATTGGCGTTTTCGCCGAAATGGCCGGTCTCGTCGATACGTATTGCGCCATGTCCTACGACCGCCCATACCGCCGCGGGCTGGACAACCAGAACGTTCTGCACAAGTTGTATGTTTCGCGCAGCAAACGCTTTGCCGAGCCGCTGGTGATTGAGTTCATACAGTGCATGGGTCTATATCCGGTGGGTACTCTTGTGGAACTGCGCAGCGGCGAAGTCGCGGTGGTGGTGGAGCAGAACCGGATCCGCCGCCTCAAGCCCCGCGTCATGGTGCTGCTGGACAAGGACAAGAGAGAGACGCCGTCGCCTTTCGAACTGAATCTCAAGGACGACGTACGGGCCGAGGACGGGAGCGAGTACCTGATCCGTTGCGCCTTGCCGGCCGGGGCCTACGGCATCGAACCGACGGAGTTCTACCTTTGACTCCGATGGTGGTGGCCGAGGCTGCAACGGCGCCGCCGGAAGGCCATGGCTCGGTGGATGACTCGGAATGGAGCGCGTTGCTGGCCCGGTACATGGACCAATATGGAATCGACACCCGGGCGCGCTCAGCGCTGCGCGCACTCGCCCGCCTTCCAGGCGTCGAAGCGGCCCGCGGCGAGTGGGCGGCCGAATTCGTTGCCAGGTTGGTGGCCGAGGCGCGGCACGAAGGGGAAGACGCGCGCCGACTCCAAGTGTTCGTCGATCTGTTTTTCCAGTTTCCGGCGCGAGACTTCGAGCGTGCCTGGATGAATGACCTCTCCATTGGCTGGAATGCGCTGTGCGCGGCCGACCACGACGCGGGACTGCCAATGCGCGCAGCCCATTGTCTGGCTCAGAAGTGCCTTGAGACACTGAAGCGGGGGCGGGAAAGTTTTTCGCGCCTGGACGCGGATATTGCGCTCGCCCTGGGGGCATCCGGCCTGCTCCTGTGCGCAATCCTCGCTGATGCTGAAAGGCATTGGCTACGGGTCAGGAATTCGTCCGCCGGGCTAGTGCCTTTCTCAGAGAGCGGCGCAAGGAACTTGAGGGAAGCGCTCTGCGCCGTGCTGGACGCCGGAGAAAACGGGGTCACGGGACTCTTGGTGGGGCAGGTGGATGCGGGTTCGACCGCCACCATGACCATGGACGAGGAGGGCTGGTCGCTCGTCTGCGCCCGTTCCCTGTCGCGCCTGCGGGGCGTCTTGCGCGCACGAGACGTGCTCTGCCGCATTGGTCGCGCCCGGTTTGCCGTGGTTCTGCCCAAGCTGGCTTCCCAGGCCCAAGTCATCCTGGCGGCGAACAAGGTGGCCCGTGCTTTCGATGCCCCAGTCTTTGCCGCTGGCCAGGAATTTCGGCTCTTGGCTCGCGTCGGTGCCGCTTGGGCACCGGACCACGGAAATGCCGCGAACGAGCTGTTGCGGTGCTCGAATCTTGCGCTCCACGAGGCGCTGCAGAGCCGGCGTTCGGTGGCGACCTTCGATTCGAAGTTGCTCGAACGATCCGTACGGGATTCGCAGATGGAGGAAGATTTTCTTCGTGCGCTCGATTGCGGCGGCTTCGAACTCCACTTCCAACCCCAGGTTGATCTCAGGACGGGGGTGTGTACCGGGGCGGAAGCGCTGCTGCGCTGGCGGCGAGAAAATTTTGGCCCGGTTTCGCCGCCCGAGGCCATCCAGGTGGCGGAACGTCTCGGCGTGATGCCCCAGTTAACGCGCTGGATCCTGCACCAATCGTGCCGTGCCGTAGCGGAGTTCGCTCAAGCAGGGGTGGCAGCCAAGATCGCCGTCAACCTGACCGCCTCAGACGTCGGGGACCCGGAACTGCCCCTTGCAGTAAGCAACGCGATGGATCTCTGGCGAGTCGAACCCCGGATGCTCAAGTTCGAGCTGACCGAAACCGCGATGCTGGCGAACGAGGAAGTCAGCGCGCGGGTGATGGCTTCGCTGCGCGAGTTGGGCGTGGGCACTTCCATCGACGACTTCGGTACCGGCTACTCATCGGTGATCCTGCTCAAGAAGTTACCGCTGGATGAACTCAAGCTCGACCGTTGCTTCGTCGGGGGCGCGGCGCATTCGGGGCAGGACCGGGAAATTGTGCGTTCGCTGATCCTGCTGGCCCACGGACTCGGCCTGGAAGTGGTTGCCGAAGGGGTCGAGGATACGGCGACACTGGAATTGTTGCGGGAATTTGGTTGCGATCGGGCGCAGGGTTTTCTTATCAGCCGGCCTGTCCCCGCCAGGGAATTCGTGGCATGGCTTCACAAGCACGAGCCCGGTTACGAATCTAGCCGCAAAGAGCCGGCGTCCTGTACTTAGCCTTGCCTGGATCCGGCATTGCGCTTGCGTGCCGAGAGGAACCTCCTGCTTCTTGCTTTTGGTTGCGCCGTAGCGCTCACGCAGTAACCGAACCGCCGCTTCCCGTCCGCAGCGAGGCCGTCAGGTGGGGGGCAAAAGTCTGCAGCAACTGGCCGAAGATTTTCGGATTGCCGCCGACCACATTGCCGCTTTTCAGGTAGCCCGGTTCTCCCGAC
>JBAWHH010000489.1:0-3129 GCA_049593715.1 Rhodocyclaceae bacterium | reverse complement strand
TGCCACACCGGAGTTTTAATTTGGGAACTGTAGAAGATGGGTCAAGGGTTGGACGCCAAGAACCGAAACGAACCGGGGTTTGGCCACGATGGACAGGGACGGAACTGCCAGACGGCCCGGGAGCTGGGTATACGGGTTTGAACTGCGGTCTTCCGGGTGAATCCTGGGGCCCACGAAACGACGCGGGCGGGAATATGGATTGGTCGACCAAAGTTTCCGCGCTAAGGCAGCCGGCCGGCCGCGATCAGGCGGCCATAGAGAACGTTGGGTGACAGCCAGGTCACGACGTCGTCGAACTCGCCCCCTGGCGCGACAGCGGCCGCGGGCTCGTGGCTGACGAAAGCACGGTCCGGGGCGATTGTGCTTTGAGGGTTTGGGTTGTGGGCTTCGTCGAGGCTTGTGCCCCCAGCGGCGGCGTTGCGGCCAAGCGAGTAGATCACCGCGACCGCACTGGCAGCCAGGACTCTGCCGCTGGCGCAGTCGGCGCTTCCCGGGGTCGCTACGCTCATGCCTGAGCCAGTCGAGCAGATTCGAAGATCGGGATCGGGCGGCGTCGGCGAGTTCCAGCGTCCTTTTAGACCATCGGCCGCGGTGAAGTAAAAAGCACCGGTGGATGCATCTTTGACATTGGTGATCGCATAGCGGACTGGATTTCCCCACGCGTCGAGCATCAATGCTTGCTCGTTGATGGGGCCGAGGGCGAGGGTCGCGCTGGGGACGAGTCCGTCATAGGGGTTCGAGCACCGCCCGTGGGCAGGCAGCGTCGTTGTTGGGCTGCAGGTTCCCGTCGAAGCCACACAAAAAGACTCCTGTCCGTTGCTTCCCGTCGATGCAGGGCATGGAAGTCTGCCATTGGCAGCGGCAAAACCGACCAGCGCATCACGGGTTTCGGCCAGGCTTTTCTGCGTTTCTAGCGTCCGCTGCAGATCCATCCGTGCGGAGATCGGTCCCAGCAAGCTTCCGATCAGCAGTCCCAGGATCAGTAAAGTGATGGCAAGCTCTGTCAGCGTAAAGCCGCGGTGTTTGTGGGCCGCGACCGGGGGAACCTGCCGGGAAACCATTCTGCTCATTGGCATGCTGTACCCGTACAAGCGATCGACAATCCGTCGATCTGAATGGACACGGCGGTCCGTGAGGTATTGACCTGGTAGGTCACGAGGGGAACCCACCCATTCCGGTCAATCCAGGTCGGGAGCGTCAAGACGCTGCTGGGCATACGTCCGGATATCGAAGACTCGTCCGGCTCCCCATCCCCTGTCACGTCTGCCCATGGAAAAACCCCAGTGTCGTGAACGTGCCCGAGTAGTCCCTTGCCAGTAGGCGCAGCCGTTCCCCGCAACTCTGCGAGGATCCGTTTGTCGACGCGGGACATGAGTTCGCCCCGGGGAATCGCCAGAACTTGGTCATTGAAGCTGTCCGAGCCGGGGCCTGAAGCGTATTCGGCATCGCCGTCCGCGTTTTCTCCATCCAGGTAATCGGTCACGTTGCCGGATGGCCGCGGTCCCTGGCCCGATCGTGGCGGACCCGGCGAGAACACGATGGCGGCGATCTGGACGACCTGGTCCAACTTGAGATCGCCGGATGTTGTCGTATTGATAGGCTCGGCAGAATCGTCGTCACGCATTGAGGGCGAGACTGCATACCAGAGCGATTCCCCCGTTCCGTCAAGCGGCTCCGGAACGCCGAGGGTGCGCCAAGGCAGCCAGCCGAGATACGATGGGCAGGCGCTGCCGGCAAGCAGATCGGCAATGCCGTCGCCCGGCACGTTCCCCGGAATATTGGTCACACGATCAGGGCAAGGCAGGCTCCCAGGCCGATTGTCGTCGCTTGCCGCCCGGCCAATAAGCGCTTGCTTGGCTTCGACGAGAGCCGATTCAGTGCGACGGCCGCGTGCGTCGCGTAGGGACTGCGCATCAAGTTGGCCGAGAAACAGATACAGCGCTCCTGCGCCGAGCACAGCGAGGATCGCGAGCAGCACCAATCCCCGCTGGCGACGAGCCAACGCATTTCCTGCCGGCGGGATTCTATCGATCGAACTTGATGTGTCGGCCACCGCGCTCAATGCTTTGCCACTCAGGGCGTTGGCTGAACCGCAGTGGGCCGGTGGTGGACCGACTCCGCGCTCAAATCTATGGATTCGCCAACGCGCAAGGAGACCGCTCGCCCTTTGCCGGGCTCCACAATGACACGGCTTGGATCGCTCTCGGCAACGCGCGCTCGCCGGTCCGAAGACGATGCGTGATCGGGGTAGGGCAATCCATTCAGCCAGACCGTATTCTTTCCGCTCGATCGCCGCACGACCCCGTCGACCGTCAGGGTGGTGCCCTCTACCGCGTTCACCTCTTCTGTTTTGGCTTGGCGTTGGCGTTCCAGAGCGGTTCGCTGCGCTGGCGTGAAGAACAATCGCCCGAGCGTGTCGCTGTCGGCACAGACCGCGCCAGAGCCGCCAAAAACCAGGGCGGCGGCGACCCATAGACCGGCCAAGCGAGCCCCGCGAAGGCGCGAAACAGGAACAGAGAGTCGAGGAGGGTTTGCGGTCATCGGTCGTCAGGTACCCGGTTTGCGCACGTTGATGGTAATCAAGTCGACGGCGCATTCGGTCTTCAACTGAGCCCCCATTCGATGGCCCTCGGCCGGCGCGGCGGCCAATCGTTCCATGCTGCAACTCTCGGGACGCACGTAAGCGCGAACGGTGCCGCGCAGATCGTCGAGGAAGCTGAACAAGTCCTCCTCATGCAGGAGGTCCATGCGCAGCCGCATGCGGCTGGACAGAAAGTCATATCCGCTGACCGGTCCCGGCGCGAGAGCGGATTCCAGCGGACGCTGGGGGGAAATCTCGTACTGCAACGCGTACAGGCCGCGGGCTGTGCGGATGGCCTTGATGGCTTCGACCCACTGCAGTCGTTGTTCGCCGCCGATGATGCCAGCTTCCACCAATCGATCGAAGCTGGCGATCTTGTCTTTGATTTCTGCCTCCTCGTCCCGGGTGCGCGTGAGCTTGGTGCGAATCTCGCCCAGTTTGCCGCGGGCGATCTGCAGTTCCTGGCGCGCCTCTTCAGCCTTGTTGTGGGCAAAATAAACCGTGGCAGCGCCAAGGGCGATCATGACCAGCGCCACTGCCAAGGACCA